>NZ_JAANAT010000002.1:0-300000 GCF_011089895.1 Mucilaginibacter inviolabilis | reverse complement strand
CCCGGCTGTCAGGGAGGAAGTACCTGAAAGTGAGGAACGGGTTTACATGCGGGAACTGATCTCCAACGGTCAACAATATACTGTCGGGCAAATCGGGGAACTGCTAAAGCAAGAACAGCAGGGAGAAAAAAGGCCAACTATCCTTATTCTTTTGCGGGAACTTTATAAAAACAAGGCCACAGGAAAAACTGAGCGGCTGGCTATTACCGCCGAGCAAATCGAACGAAAGGCGTTCATTTCACAGGAGCGCACCCGTAGAAATACTGTCAGGCGGGTCTATAAAAAAAATCCCCTGTTTGCATTGGAAGAAATTCGTACCAAATATCCTGATTATTCCGAGGGCATGTTACCATGCGACCTCATGACCGGGAAAATTAAAGTAAAAAAGACAAAATGTAAACCTGTTTTAGACCTGCGCCGATGCCAGCTGAAAAAGCTAACCCATAAACTCCTGGCGGGAAATTTGAATGCCCGTGATTACCAAAATACTTGCTGCCGGATCGTAATGCTCCAAAATGCCCATAACCTCCGTTTGCCGATTCCCTTAACCGTAACGCTGAACAGGCAAACATTGGTTTACGCCTTTAATTGGCGTACAAGGGAAACCGTGGTAAAGTCTTTTGTTGAACTTGCCAACACCCGGGGGATGACACACGAGGAATTGGGAAGACGTTATAAAGATATCCTAAGCTCCAATTATAGCTATTAAAGATTTTTCGTCCGGCGGCCCCGGCAAAGCCGGGGCCGTTTCCCCGCAGGTTTATTTTTCTGACAGAATTCTTTTAAACCTGCGGGGCTGTGTCTATGAAAAAAATCGTCCTGCTATTTAATAAGCGATAGAAAGACCGTTATTTTCAGAATAGGTGTTACCTTCATATTAAAATGCTGTAAGTTAGGTAATAAGGGCAAAGAAATACCAAATATTGTAAAATGGGCTTCATCAAAACTATCGGCAAAGACGGAAAGCCGTACTATTTCCGGTACGAACTGGAGAACCAGCCCTGCCGGGGAATAGCAAAAGTCTGTTTTAAAACCAGGTTCATTAACCAGAAGGACAACAACTGGTTCGATTTTAAAGTCGCTCCTTTTGAAGAGCGCTATATAAAAGTGACCGATATGTTTGACACGCCAGACTCTTCCACTCAGCAGTTGCTATTTCAGGGCAAAGGCCTGCCTGAAGCGTTAATCCTCGAAGCACAGCGGGTCTATCCCGACAAAATCATTATTTCAGACTCCGGTGAAGCGCTTTGGCCCGCAGGCCGTGCGGTCTGGCAGCGATTAGTTGACCGCAAACTGGCGAAGTATGAAGCAGGCTTAGACAGATTTATTTTGAACAGGTAGCAAACAAAACCAACGTTAACGGCAAAGCATTTTTTGATCGCAGGAATAACAAGTGTACGGGTGGCTATTGGTGCTGAAAGCTTTGGTTTGATCAGCAATATCACACGCTGAATCGACGGTCTGTTAAAATGGAAAAACAAGCAATGGAACCGTAATATGCCCGGGAAGGATATTGGTGATGTACCTGCCTACTATTTCTTCAAAATGGAAATGACGGTTAACCAGTACCAACAGATCGTTTTGCATACCGTTGACGATGACGTCAACAGCAATTAACAAATCCTTTTCCCTTATATTATTAAAAAAAAGTTGATCATAATTAACCTTTTTGCAGACTTCTTCAGCAAATACTTCCCGGGCATATGCTTCGGCCATTTCAGTCAATCCAGGTGCAGTTACATGTCCGATGGATAAATTTGCATTCCATGGTTTTGCCAGTGCCGCCAAATACCGTACGATTTGTATGCGGCAATACCTTAAATCAGCGATGTAGGTCAATCGTTCAATGTTTTTCAATGGCCAGGTTTCCGGAACAAGTAATAAGGGACAAAGAACCCTGTTCAATACAGAATGGACATTAAAAGTTCTATTTATTTCAGGTTCAGTTATGGTGTTGGCCATACCTTTAATGATCATCCATACCTGACGCTTAATCACCAGTTCGATCACTTCACTTTCGCTTGTAAACGAAACATCAACTTCTTCTACCCGCGGCTTAAAATTAGTCGTGCCGTCATTAAGTGTTTTTAAGCGATAGCGCACACCTGAAGCAGGATAATCAACGCAATTACAGGCGTCGGGGCAGGGCTTGAATAATTCACCTTTCACTACCTTATCTGAAACTGGATAAGGAAAGCAGTCGCAGTTATCCGTACAGGAGTCAAAAAACGCGTCTGCCGGTACTTTACAAAAGTCTTTCTCATTTATTTCGATGGTATTCAACAATAAAATGTCAGCCTGCATCTTTTGCGCTATTATTAACGCAAATTCTGCGGCATGCCGGGCTTCGGAAGAATTATCGTTGATGATCAAAATGGTGCTCATGACCTTTGGCTATAGCAATTCTATTTTAAGCCTAAAGTTTAAAAACAAAATGCGTTTAAAATATGATGGCGGTCACCAGGAGAAATGTTTGTTGTCAATTCTTAATGAAAAGAACTTTTAAGCCATATACATCTTTTCATAGTACTCATCGGCTAACCTGCCTGCTTCGAATTCGGGTACTATATCGTTAGCTGCGGTTTTAATCATGGCGATCCAATTTTCCTGCTTAGTATAATACATCGGTAACAAGATGTTTTCAAGTGTATCCAGCAGATTTTTGTTTTCCTGGATATCTCGTTCATCCGTCGAAGGCCTGTCCGGTGCTGGTTGTATCATAAAACAATTTTCCCTGTCCTTCGCAAATTCAGGTACCCAGCCGTCAGGCAACGACAGGTTAATGCTCCCGTTCATTGCCGCCGCCATCCCACTTGTTCCCGACGCTTCGTGGTACATCCTTGGATTATTCAGCCAGACATCTGAACCCTTTTTGAGCAATGCAGATAATCCAAGTTCGTAGCCGGTGAGGACGGCACAGTTAGCGAATGGTTTTGTTTGGTTAATGATCTGGTTAAATAACGCTATGGATCCGTCATCTTCAGGGTACGGCTTTCCCGCCCAGATCAGCTGAACAGGATGGTTTTTATTATTCATTAATTTCAGGAACCTGTCCCAGTCTGCCATGATCAGCCCGGCTCGCTTGTAATCAGCAAACCGCCTGGCCCAAACAACGGTCAATATATTTTCATCGAATAATTTTCCGCACTGGTCAGCCACTACCTTAAATAAGTCGGATTTCATTTCTTTTTTTCTGTCGGCGATCGATTGATCATTGCCCGACATAATCGCAGTATTAAATTGAATATCTGCCCAATAGGATTTATTTTGCGCGTTGGTGATGGCTATAATTTCACATATTCCGGGATTGTCGCCCCACATGCGCCGGGCTACTTCCCCGTGAAGTTTAGAAACACCGTTAGCCTTTCGTGCAAACTTTAGCGCCGCCAGTGTATAGTTAAAATAGTCGCCATTCATACCCAATATGAATTTCGCCTCATGATCCTGCAATTGGTAAAAGAATGACATCTCTTTTAGTAAACTATACGAGTGGGCCTCATTGCCTGCCATCTCTGGGGTATGCGTAGTGAAGACCACCCGTTTTCTTACTTCTTCCAGGCTTTTATATTTCGCGTACAAATAAAAATTCAATGATACGGAATGCCCTTCATTCATGTGGTAAACATCAGGTGTTATACCTAAAATATCCAGCAGCATGGCCCCGCCAATACCTAAAACTATGGTTTGCGCAATGCGGGTTGCTTCGTTTTGGTCGTAAAGACAATGGGTAATTGAGCGGGAAAGCTCATCATTTTCTGCGATATCGGTACTTAATAAAAATAACGGGGCCGAATTAAATGTTCCCGGTTTAAGCAGGTAAGCCTTTACATGTACCGGTGAATCATGGACGGAAACCGTAAAAACAATGCCGGTATCCTGTAAAAACGAATACTCCTTTTCTATGAACTCAGGTTTCATCAGGCCATTATTGTCCCTCACCTGGTCATAATAGCCATATTTCCATAATATACCGATGCCCAGCAGGTTTTGTTTTAACTCATAAGCACTGCGCAGGTGCGATCCGGCCAAAAAACCAAGTCCGCCGCTATATATTTTCAACGCCTGGTCGATGGCAAATTCCATGGAGAAATAGGCGACGCTGGCAGTATATTTTTCATCCGGCGCAAAGCCAAAAATATCCCCTCTGGTTATCATTTATCGTAACGCTTTTATTTTTAATATTTATTAACTTTCTGTCCTATCGGTCCATTTCCAATCCAATATTTCCGGCATGTCCTTACCATTCGCCCTGATATATTGTTTGTGTTCAATTAGCTTATCCATCAATTGTTGTTTTAAATGAACGCCCTTGCTGCCGGTTTGGGGCAGCCGGTCGATCACATCCATTACCAAATGAAACCGGTCCATTTCATTTAAAACGGTCATATCGAACGAAGTCGTTATGGTTCCTTCTTCTTTATAACCTCTGACATGGATATTGGCATTGTTTGCCCGGTTGTAGGTTAGCCGGTGTACCAGCCAGGGATACCCATGAAAGGCAAATATGACGGGCTTGCTGGTGGTAAACAGCTCATCGAAATCTTTATCGCATAAACCGTGGGCATGTTCCGTATTCTTTTCGAGTTTGAAAAGGTCAACCACGTTAATCACCCTGATCTTCAATTCGGGTAAATGTTCGCGCAAAATGGTCACGGCTGCCAATGTCTCCAGGGTCGGCACATCACCGCTGCAGGCCATCACCACATCGGGCTCACAATCCTGGTCATCACTGGCCCAGTCCCATATACCGATCCCACGGGTGCAATGTTCAATCGCCTCATCAATGGTCAGCCATTGCGGCGCAGGATGCTTGCCGGCAACAATGACGTTTACATAATGACAGCTTCGCAGGCAATGATCGGTAACCGATAACAAACAGTTGGCATCAGGCGGCAGGTAAACCCGCACGATGTCCGCCTTTTTATTAACAACATGATCGATAAAGCCGGGGTCCTGGTGCGTAAATCCATTATGGTCCTGCCGCCATACCGTTGATGTCAATAAAATATTTAACGAAGCTATATTTCTTCGCCAAGGGATTTCACGCGTTGTTTTTAACCATTTGGCGTGTTGGTTAAACATGGAGTCAATGATATGTATAAACGCCTCGTAACAGTTAAACAGTCCGTGCCTGCCGGTTAACAAATAACCTTCCAGCCACCCTTCACATTGATGCTCGCTTAACATTTCCATTACACCGCCCGATGAAGATAAAAATTCGTCATGTTCATCAACCGGTCCGAGCCATTGCCGGTTAGTCGCTTCAAACACAATATCCAGGCGGTTTGAAACAGTTTCGTCAGGGCCGAAAATCCTAAAATTTCGTTTGTCACGATTTTCTCTGATCACATCCCGGAGGAAGCGCCCGGAAACATAGGTGTCTCCTTCGCCGCCGGTTCCGCGAACGGGAATGGGTACGGCATATTTCTTAAAATCAGGCATACGCAGCTCATGTAACAGTAGCCCTCCATTTGCATGGGGGTTTGCGCCCATTCGCCTGTGTCCTTTTGGTGCCAGTTCTGCCAGTTCCGGATTCAAGCGCCCGTTTTCGTCAAAAAGCTCTTCCGGCTTGTAGCTTTTCATCCAGCTTTCCAGCAATTGCAAATGTTCAGGCGGGGCAGCGGCGGAAACCGCCAGCGGTATTTGGTGAGCCCTGAAATTCCCTTCTATTTTATACCCGTCCACCTCTTTGGGCCCCGTCCATCCTTTTGGCGACCTTAGAATGATCATTGGCCAGCGCGGGCGCGTTAGCTTCTCCTGGCCAACAGCATCCTGTTTAATTTGCCGGATCTGCTCAATTGCTTTGTCCAATGCTGCCGCCATTGCCCAGTGCATAGCCTCCGGCTCATCGCCTTCGACAAAATAGGGCGTCCAGCCATAGCCAATGAACAGCTGTTCCAGCTCTTCGTGACTTATCCGCGCTAAAACGGTAGGGTTAGATATTTTATACCCGTTTAAATGCAGGATCGGCAATACGGTGCCATCTGTAATCGGGTTTAAGAATTTATTGGAATGCCAGGCGGTAGCCAGCGGGCCGGTTTCGGCCTCGCCGTCACCGACCACGCAGGCCACGATTAGATCGGGATTGTCAAGGACAGCGCCAAAAGAATGACTTAAGGAATAGCCCAGCTCGCCCCCCTCGTGTATAGAGCCTGGTGTCTGCGGTGAAGCATGGCTGGAAATTCCACCGGGGTAGGAAAATTGCGTAAAAAGCCTTTTCAGGCCATCGGTATCCTGTGAAATAGCCGGATAAACTTCACTATAGGTACCTTCCAGGTAAGTGCCCGCAACTACCGCCGGTCCGCCGTGCCCCGGCCCGGAGACGTAGATCATATCCAGGTCATACCGGTTGATTACCCTGTTTAAATGGGTATAAATAAAGTTTTGCCCGGGCGTTGTACCCCAATGCCCCAGCAGCATATTTTTTACATGCGCCAATTTCAACGGCTCTTTAAGCAAAGGGTTATCGCGTAAATAAAGTTGCCCGACTGATAAATAATTGGCTGCGCGCCAGTAGGCATTCATTTTTTGAAGCAGTTCGGGCGACAATGGTTCCGGTTTAATCAATTCAGTTTTCATATTTTTAATTTTTAACGGCTCGATCTAATACCCCGGCAACGAGATTTGCGATCATTAATTCTTCATTTGTTTTTATGACGCGGACGGATACCCGGCTCGTCTGTTTAGAAATCAGTGGGGTGTTCTCCAGATTTTTTTCTTTGTCTATATCAATACCTATAAAATCGAGGTCCCTGCAAATCCGGTCGCGGATAACGGACGAGTTTTCGCCAATACCCCCGGTGAATACCAATATGTCCAGCCCGCCCATTGCAGCAGCGAGCATGCCTATAAACTTTTTGGCCGAATAACAAAAAGTGGTGAGGGCTTCTTTTGCCCGGATGTCGTCAGCCTCCATGTCAAGCAATTCCTGCACATCGCTCACACCCGCGATGGCCTTTAAACCGGAATGTTTGCTCAGCAAATCGTCCAGCTCGGCTGGGCTTAATTGATATTGATTTAAGAGGTATAATAATACACCGGGATCCAGGTCGCCTGACCTGGTACCCATGACCAGGCCCCCCATCGGGCTCATGCCCATTGTCGTGTCAAAGCTTGATCCGTTTATTACTGCCGCCATACTGGCCCCGTTCCCCAAATGGGCGATAATGATTTTTTGCGCGGCAAGCGCTTCATATTCATCAGCCAGTTTCTGCATGATGTACTGGTAGGATATACCGTGAAAACCATATTTCATTAAGCCTTTATCTTTATACTCAGCTGGCAGCGGGTAATTTTGAACGTAAGAAGGCATATCACGGTGAAAAGAGGTATCAAAACAGGCGATCTGCGCGGTATGAGGATAAGCTGATTGAAATGCCCTGATGACTTTGATCTCATCCGGAAGGTGATTTGGGGCGAGGTAAATATACCGGTGTAAGGTTTGCAATAACTCATCGATTATTTTTTCCGGCTGGCGGTGTTCCGGGCCGCCTTGTACGATCCGGTGTCCTATGGCAACCAGCGGATAACGGTGCTGCCTGTTTTTCAGCCAGTCAATGATCACATTGGCTGCGGCGTCCATATCTTTAAAATGCGCAACCCGGTTTTCCAGAATATTAAAAGCACTATCCTTTATTTCAAGCCGGCTATTATCAGCCCCAATGGTGCTGACAGTGCCTGAAAATTCAATTTGGATAGGTGCAGAACGATACAGGCAGAACTTCAGGCTTGAAGAACCGCAGTTTACCGCTAAAATATAGGTATCCGGTGTATCGGTCATTTAATTGCTGTTAGCAGCTATAACGAATAGCTGTGTTCAAGATTGAATCCATAAATCAAATATCAGTGCAGGGATGCCGATGAAAAATGACGGGTATCATTATACTTTCTGATGGAGGACAATAGAACCTTTAAATTTACAAGAACGGGGTCATCCATCGTGAGGTTCAGAAACACTCCATCTGCGATCATAAAAAATGATCACAATCACATTTCCAAATGTCCGCGATCAATTTAATTGCCAGGATATGACCATAGATTTGAACAGGATTTCAATTTATATCAAAAATGAATACTGTTCAAAGATATTTGAGGCCGGCAAAAAAACGGGAAAAGGGAGTAGATCATCTTTTTAAAAGTAAACTCCAAAACTGTATTGATCAGATCACGTACAGGGAAGAAGACTGGGCCGCTCTCGAACAAATGCTTGGCAAGTTAAAAATTTGATAATGCGATTCTGAATAAGTAATCTGATAAGTAAAATGTTATTAATTTAATCTCAAAGGTGAAACGCGCAACGCTCATATTATTAACAGCCATTTATCTGTTACCCAACCTTGGGTTAACGGTTAATAGCTATTATTGTTGCGGCGTATTATTGTCGACTTCCCTTTCCCCGGGGCCTAAACATCATGACGGTTGCAAAATGGCGTCCGACGGATGCTGTAAAACCAAGAAGCAATATCTCAAGATTAAGGATCGGCATTGGGGCGAGCCCGGGTTTAATTTGAATGTAAAGTTATTTCCAGCTTTAGACATACTCAGCCCTTATGTTACCACTCACTCGTGGTTAAATAACCGCGGGCACCAGGTTGTTTCTTATAACAACTACCGGCGGCCCCCTGACCGGCTTAAAACATCCGTTTATATTTTCAATTGCACTTACCTGATTTGAGTGATCCTTTGTCTAACCGCCACTTCGGCTGCATGGTTAGCGTTTCCTTTTGATCTTTCTGAATGCCACGTTAGTACCAGGTCTTTTCGACTTAAATTATTTATCGATCCTTTAACGCAAGGGGTCCGTAAATGAAGATAGTCCTATTTGCCGGCAATGGCGATTCATTTGATTAATCGGGGATATAGTTGCTTTATTTCTAAAGTTCTATCAATAATCACGAAAATTAAAATAAGTAAAAATGAAAAAGCTATTTAGCTTATTGATAATGGCCGGAGGTCTTCTCGCCATATCCCAGCCTTCCTTTGCCCAAAAAGACAGCAGCGGCATTTATAAAACACCTGCCGACTTCCAGCAGCAAAAATTATCCTATGCTATCAATTACAAAACAGGCAAGCATAAAATAAAGGACGAAATGTTCTTTCATGAGAGCAAAATAAAAGTCATCCATGAAGGCGTGACCTATACATTAGACAAGAACAGTACCTATGGCTATAAAAGCACCAAGGGAGAGGTCTTCAGATTTGCCAACAACACGGAGTACAAAGTGCTGAATCCCGGTGAGCCGCTGATGTTATATGAACTCCCCAAAATTAACAATGCAAGCAAAGGGCAGTTTCGTACTTATCCGGTTTATTTTTTCAGCTCCGGCGCAGCGTCAGCACCACAGGCTTTAACAAAGGAAAACCTGAAGGCAGCATTCCCGGACAACCATAAATTTCATGATGCGCTGGATGAGAACTTCAAAACAGATGGAGAGCTGGCGGCTTATGATGGCTTTCACAAAGTATATAAACTGAACCGGGTTTTTAACAACAGTTTAAAATAAAAAGATGAACGCGACTTATTTGCATATCAAAAATATGTGCTGCCAAAGATGTATTGAAATAGTACGGAAGCTAACAAAGGGCATTAAATACCCCGTGATTTCAATTAAACTGGGTGAACTGGTTCTTAAGGGCAAAGTGAGTGCTGAAGACAAAAATAACTTTGAAAAAAAACTGAACGAAAAGGAATTTTATCTTTCTGAAACGCATCAGGAAAAAATTGTTGGCCATCTTAAAGCGCTGCTTCTCCGGTATAGGGACGAGCTGATGGATAATGAAAAGCCAATCAAGTTATCAGAGTTTGTAGTCCGTGATATGCAAATGAGTTTCTCTCATTTAAGCAGGGTTTTTTCAAAATCGCAAGGTTTAACACTCGAAAGGTACTTACTGTTACTGCGTTTAGAGAAGGCAAAGGAGTTGCTGATTCAAAAGCAATTATCCATTACCCAGGTTGGCTATAAATTGGGCTATAACAGCCCGCAATCTTTTATAACACAGTTCAGGAGAGAGATCGGTAAAACACCGCATGAGTACCAGCTAAACCCCTCACCGCCAAGGAATAACCTGGATAACCTGACAAATCAATATATCAAACAATAAGAGCATCCGGGCGAACAACGGCGGGATTAAAGTACGCTAAGTTTGTTGCCAGGTGATCATAAATAAAAAAAATTAAAATGAAAAAATTAAAATGTTTTTTGATACTGGCCGGAGGTTTCCTTGCCATATCGCAGAGTTCATTTGCCCAAAAAGACAGCAGCGGAATTTACAGGACCGCCGCCGACTTTCAGCAAAAAAAATTGTCCTATGCTATAAATTACAAAACAGAAAAGCATAAGATCAACGACGACTTTTTATTTAGCGCAAGTAAAATAAAAGTCGTACATGAGGGCAAGGCTTACTTCATGGACAAGAACAGTACCTACGGTTATAAAAGCACGACCGGTGAGGTTTTCAGATTTGTTGACAATAAGGAATACAAGGTGCTTAATCCCGAGGGACAATCCTTATTGCTCTACGCTTTTTCAAAGATCTCCACCGCAAGCAAAGGAAACGTCAGGCACTATTCGGTTTACTTCTTCAGCACCAATGCATCTTCTGTCCCGCAGCCTTTAACAAAGAGTAACCTGAAGGCAGCATTTCCCGACAATCATAAATTCCATGATACACTGGATGAAAACTTCAAAACGGATGACGAACTGGCTGCCTATGATGGTTTTCACAAAATGTATAAGGTAATCAGGGTTTTTGAAAGTAGTTTAAAATAGCAAAATAAAGGCAACTCATTCGCCTGTCGGCAGTGTGCTGTTGGAAGTTGTTTTATGCAAATCATTTTTTAACAAATAAAATTTATAATCATGAAAAAGTTACTTCAAAATATAGCTTCAAAAAAATCTCTACTGTTAATTCTTGTAGGCCCGCTTTTGGTTGCAACCAGTGCCTTTTATCAGCAAACGCTTTGGAAAGCCCCGGCAACTGCCGATGCCAAAAAAAGCCCGCTCAAGGCGGATGATGCGACCATAACCGCCGGCAAAGCCGTATATGCCCAGCATTGTCAGTCCTGTCATGGAAAAAAAGGAAAGGGTGACGGAAAATCTGCCGCGACCTTAAATACAGAGCCAGGTGATTTTACAACTGCTGCAACACAGGGGCAAAGTGACGGCGCTCTGTTCTGGAAAGTAGAAGAGGGAAGAAAAGACATGCCAAGTTTCAAAAAGAAACTAACCGAAGAGCAGGCATGGCAGGTTGTTGCCTATTTAAGAACATTAAAATAATTACAGCGCTATGAAAAGGAAACTAATAATATCGCTGGCGGGCTTGCTAATAGCCTGGTGTTCGGTACAGGCGCAAGTTACGCCTGAATATGTTGACAGTGTCGTCAGGAAAACTGTTGAATCGCAAGTTTCAAGTAACAGTAAATTCGCTCTTGTAGGGTATACCGGCATTTCTGTCGCGATTAGGAAGGACCAGTCTTCTTTTACCAACCTGGTGTTTGATCCTATTTTACTCTGGCAACCGCATCCGAAAATCCTGGTAGAAGCCGAGCTGGAGACTGAATTGGAAGGAGCCGAGACAAGTATTGAATTGGGCTACGCAAATGCATCCTATATCGTAAATAAATACCTCAGCATCCGTGCGGGAAAATTTCTTGCGCCCTGGGGCATATTTCAAGACCGGCTGCATCCCGGTTGGATCAATAAGCTGCCTACCCTTCCCGTTGGTACAGGAGAAGATCCGTATGGCATAGGCCCGATGAGCGAAATCGGCATTGATCTGCGGGGGGGAATTCCCCTTGGATCTGCGTCAATGAACTATAGTATTTACTTGTCCAATAATGCGCAGTTAGTGACCGATCCGGCGGATCCAACTTTGCAGGGCACACTGATGTATGGTAATATTGATGCCAGCAACAACAACAAGACTATCGGCGGGCGTGTCGGCTTTTTGCCCTTCGCGAATTCATCCCTGGAGATCGGCGGGTCATTCAGAACCGGTAAGGTGGGGGAAAGGACCACGCAATACCAAAATGTTGGTGCGCAACAATACGCCCTGGACCTCTCCTATAACAACCAGATGGATTTTATCGGTGGGACGTTCGATGTAAAAGGCCAGTGGAACTTCGAAAATATTGATAAAGCGGCCTATGCAAATCCGACCGACACGGCTGCCACCTATACTTTCGACAATAAACGTAACTCCATGTTTGCGCAAGCCGCTTACCGGCCAACGATGTCCTCCAGTAAGTTTCTAAAGAAAACGGAATTTGTTTTCCGGTATGCAGGCTTAAATCCGGCAAACAACCCTTTCGGGCCAGCTAAGATACAACAGTACACTTATGGAATTGATTACTGGTTTAACTGGCGCACGGTAGTAAAAGCTGCCTGGCAATCGCAAAAAGACAACAACACATTTTTTGTACAGGTAGCAGTGGGCTTTTAATTAATTGTAGTTAAAAATTAAACATCATGAAAAGGAATATAATCATCGTAGCAGCTATTGCATTAATGTCAATAGTGCTGATAGTTGAAAGCTGCGTCACTTCTAAAAAAGTAGCAGGTAAAGACGGAAGTCAGCTATGGAGTGAAAATTGCCAGCGGTGTCATAACGCCCCTCCTATTTCCGCTTTTACGAGTTCTGAATGGGGTATAGTTAATTTACACATGCGTCAGCGGGCGGTACTCACTGACGATCAGTATAAAAAGATACTTGCGTTTATGCAACAGAAGGACTAATGTAAATGCGGACTTAGCAAAATGAAGTCGGTAAGGTATCTGATTAAATACTAACAAAAAAAGTCATGAACAATAACGAAGAAATAGCCAGGGCAAAAACGACATCGAGAAGAAAATTTCTGTGGTTGTTTAGCATTTTATCTGTGTTTACAGCCGCTGCGTCATCCGGCCGTTTGCGTTTCCCGGGTAAGAAACTTTCCGGTCCCGGGAAACCGGACGACAAAAAAAGAACGGTTAAAATGCTTACACAGGATGGCAGGCTGGTCGAGGTCGATGAGTCGCTGCTGACGGCAAACAGGAAAAAAGTGACCAATACCGAGCTCCAGCAATGGATCAAAAAATAGGTGTCAAATACATTTTCAAATTAAACGAGATGGAACCAGAAAATAATTCAAGAAGGGGTTTCCTGTTAACAGGTTTGGCCGTAGCCGGGCTTGTAGCAGGCTGCACGCAAAAAAAAGACCCATTTGAAGCAGGTGCGGAGGAACAGGCCATGGCTTCAGGCAAGACAGTAAAACTACTTTCTGTAGACGGAGAAGTGATCGAGGTAGATGAGGCATTCCTTAAACCAGTCCCGCACATGCCGCCGGTATCCAACACTGAAGCAAGAGTCGGTATTCCGGGCAAAAAATTTGTCATGGTTATTGACCTTTCCAGGTGCAAAAATTTAAAAATATGCCAGGCCGCATGTGACCATGCCCATGAATTGAGTCCGGGACAGAACTGGATAAAAGTACGTCCGATGCAGGATGCAGAACATACTGCCCCATACTGGCAGCCAACGCTCTGTATGCATTGCGATGAACCGCCATGCGTTAAAGTTTGCCCCGTGGACGCCACATTTAAAAGGCAGGATGGAATCGTTTTAATTGACCACGACCGCTGCATCGGCTGCCGTTTCTGTATGGCCGCCTGCCCATACTCGACAAGGGTATTCAACTGGGGTGAGCCGGAAATCTCCACCGAAATTGCAAGCGAGCCTTACACGCCCGAATCCCCCTTTCCTCAGAAAAAAGGAACGGTAGGCAAATGTGATTTTTGTGCTGACATGACGCGAAGGGGAGAATTACCGCATTGCGTTACAGCTTGTCCGAACAACGTTTACTTGTTCGGCGATATGAATGAAGATTCGGTGTCCAACGGTTCCGAAACGTTCAGGTTCAGCGACCTGATCAGGGATAGAGGGGGGTACAGGCTGATGGAAGACCTGGGAACCAAACCAAGTGTATACTACCTTCCGCCGGTGAACAGGAACTTCCCATTTGAATCAGGGCTTGAAAACGATAAGTTACAAAATAGTTAACCTAAAATAATCAATCGTGGAAAATTCAATTTCAATAGCAGACGACGAAAAAATAATTCAGGATCTGTTGCCGGGGAAGTTTAATACCACCGGCAAAGTCTGGGTTGGCATTTTAACAGCCATTTCTTTGGTGGGTGTTTATGCCTATTATCGTCAACTGCGATATGGCTTGATAGTTACCAATATGAGGGACTATGTTTCATGGGGTATCTATATATCAAACTTTGTGTTTTTTGTGGCCATAAGTTTAGTCGGCTCCTTAATAACAGCCGTATTCCGGTTAGCTGGCGTGAAATGGGGTACCCCGCTCACACGGATCGCGGAGATGATCGCCGTGGCCGCTATCATTTTTGCCTCAATCATTATCATTGTGGATATGGGTAGCCCCGAGCGGTTCTATAATTTATTTATACATCCGCGCATCCAATCCCCCATCATGTGGGATGTGATTGTAATTACTACTTATTTTTTTATAAGTATCCTGCTTTTATATTATCCGCTGCTGCCTGATATTAAGATACTGCTTCGCTTTAAGGAAAAATCAGGGCCAGCCCTATATAAATTCTACAGCTTTCTCGGTTCCTTCTGGAAAGGCAGTCACAAACAATATTTATTGAGCAAAAAAGCCATTAATGTGCTTTGTATTACGATCATACCGGTGGCATTTACTATTCACACCGTGACCTCCTGGTTATTTGCCACAACTTACCGCCCGGGTTGGGACAGCACCAACTTTGGTGCATATTTTATAGCCGGAGCGTTTTTAGTCGGAGCCGGAGGTGTTGTCGTTGCCATGTACATTTTCAGGAAATGCAACAGTCTGGAGAAATACATTACACTGGATCATTTTGATAAAATGGGTCGGGTATTGGTTCTTTTGGCCCTCCTATACCTTTATTTTAATGTCAATGAGTTTTTAACACCCTTCTTTAAAATGAAGGAATCCGAGGCTGGTTATTTAAAAGATCTATTGTCAGGATCGTTTGCACCCATGTTTTGGTTCGCGGTGTTGACGGGAATTATCCTGCCAATCATTGTTTTATTATTCAAAAAGGGCCGGAGACCGCTACCGATGTTTATTGTAGGTATAATGGTGGTGGTTGGCGCATGGTTTAAGCGTTACCTGATTGTGACGCCAACTTTATTGCATCCCTTCCTGCCAATGCATGATGTTCCAAAAGCGTATCATTATTATTTCCCAAGCTGGGAAGAATGGGCAATCAGCATGGGTTCATTAGCGGGGGCTATGCTGATCATAACCCTGCTTAGCCGGATATTTCCAATTATTCCAATTCAAGAAACTTTAACTGAACACCATCATGAAACTGCTGCACAAAATATTTAGAGGATCGTTATTGGTTATTTTCCTGCTTTCAGGATACTATGGCTTTTCGCAGGCTACTGATAAGGGCACATTAAGCATCGCCATTAATTACTTTGTCAACAACAACCAGGCACAATACCTTTTGGTAAAGGTAAAAACCAAGGTGAACAGGAAGTTTCGGAATGTAGCAGGCATCGGGCTGAAATTATTCCTAGATAAAGATTCCATCGGCACCATGATTGGAAAAGTGGTTACCAATGAAGATGGAGAAGCAAGCGCAATGATACCATCCGCGTTACAGAAAGAATGGCGCACTTCGGTCAAACACACTTTCCTGGCATCTTTTGAAGGGAATACGAAATATGAAGCTGCAAAAGCCGACCTCAGCATTACAAAAGCAAAAATTTTAATTGATGCCGGCAGCGATAAGACGGTTACGGCAAGCGTGTTTGAAATGAAAGATACGACTTGGACGCCGGTGAAAGGTGTTGACATAGTGTTAGCTGTAAAGCGCCGGTTTGGGGACCTGCCCATAGATGAAAAGCCAACTTTTACAACTGATTCAACCGGCAAAGCTTCCGGCGATTTTAAACGGGATAGCATCCCCGGCGATGTAAAGGGGAATATTACCCTGGTTGCCAAAATAGTAGATAACGATCAGTATGGAAATTTATCAATAGAAAAAAAAGTTCCCTGGGGGGCCAAATTTATATACGCCAGCACCTTTAACAAAAGAACACTATTTGCCACAAATGACAAAGCCCCTCTTTGGCTGATACTGATCGCTACATCGATAGTTGCCGTTGTTTGGGGCATTTTAATCATGCTGGGTTTTAACTTGATCCGGATCAGGAAACTGGGCAGGGAAGCCTGATAGCTTTCTGTACCTGAAAATTGTGATTTAAATAACATTTAAATATATAAAATATATAAGTTATGAAAAAGAGTATGTGGGTTTCGACGGGCATTATGATAATAATGCTTGCGGGATGCAGCAGTATTTACAATGTCGTTTCGTCTGATTATGACAGGTCTGCTGATTTTACCAAATACAAGACCTTTGCCTGGCTGCCGGATAAAGCGGATACCGCCAATACATCGTATAATAACGAAATTATCCGGAATAATATCCGCAATTATTTTGGCCAATGTATCAGCGATAGAGGATATTCCTTTGATGCTGAAAATCCCGATGTGCTGATGCAGTTGATTATAACCAATGCAAAAAAAGAAAGGGTCATAAACGCGTATCCTAGCTCGTATTATTACAGCCCTTATTACTATGGGAGCTATTATTACTCCCCGTACCGCCTTGGTTACTATTATAATTATTATTCAACTTTCAGATACACGTACCCCGGGCCTGCATATCCCGTTGCTTATTCCGCCACACAAAAACAGGAATATGTAAATGGCGCCATCACATTAGCTTTTATAGACAGGAAAACAGGCAAGCTTATTTGGCGCGGAACGGCTGAAGGAGATATTTATGACCTCTCATTTATCAGCCAGGATTTGCATCCTGCCGTGCATAGAATATTAGCGGAGTACCCGGTGAAGCCTTTATTAACGCGCAGTCATAAAGTCAGATAAAACAGAAAAAAATATATGAACGAACTGTATAAAATTAAAATGAAGCAGAAGGTTATTCTGTAAAGTTCAATTTTCAGAACACATGAAATCAATTAAAGATATAGACCTATCCCCCAAGCCGGGTAAAGAATACTGGATGAATTGTCACCGTGAATGGCGGGAGGAGTTTATCTACTTCTTATTGGTTGACCGTTTTCATGACAACAAAAAAAGACAAAGCATGGAATTTGAAGTGAGGCATTCCGGCTTTGGCGAGGAAAAACAATTGGGTAAGTCGTGCGGGGGCACTATTCGCGGCATCACGGACCATCTTGATTATATCAAAGAACTGGGTTGTACAGCGATCTGGCTAAGCCCTGTTTTTAAAAATAACCCGGAATCCTATCACGGTTATGCCATTGAAAACTACCTGGAAATAGATCCGCGTTTTGGCACAAAGGAAGACATGGAAAAACTGGTTGAAACAGCGCACGGTTACAACATGAGTGTTTTCCTTGATATTGTTTTGCATCATAGCGGCGATAACTGGTGCTACCCCGATGATCTCGAATATTTTTATTATAAAGGTTTCAGGTTTCCTTTCGGCGGATGGCGGTATGAAGATGAACCGGCGCCAGTGGAACTGCGCGACCCGGAGTTATATGGCCGTAAAGGACAGATCCGGAATTTTGACAGTTACCCTGAAACGAGGGAAGGGGATTTCTATGGTTTAAAGGCATTCAAAAACGATGAATCTGCCGAGGCTATTTACGTTCAAAAGATATTAGCTGATATTCATTGCTATTGGATACGAGAACTGGATATAGACGGCTTCCGGCTGGATGCCGTAAAGCATATGGGCGAACTATCCATCAGCCGCTTTTGCTCAGCCATACGGGAATATGCCTATTCTCTTGGCAAGGAAAATTTCTTTCTTTTTGGCGAGGTCGTAGGCGCTGACGAAATGTACAGCCGTTATATTGGGGCTAAGACACTGTCGACGTATCACGACCAAAATATATATTATGGCTTAAATTCCGTATTGGATTTTCAGCTGTATTTCACTTTGGAAGGTGTGATCAAGGGCGCTGACTCACCGGAAAAACTGATCGACCGGTATAAACAACTCCAAAAAAGCGCCCTCGACAGGGGCGAATATGGTGAGTTTCTGGTAACCTTCCTGGACAATCATGACCAGGTTGGTTCTGACATCAAGCACCGTTACGGATACAATGCAGAACCCGCCCAAATCATTGCAGGGATCGCCTTCCTGCTTTGTGCCCTGGGTACGCCATGTATCTACTACGGTACCGAACAAGGCCTTGACGGCCACGGTAAAGGTGATACTCATATCAGGGAATGCCTGTTTAATCCAGGCGATAAAACCACCAACCTTCTCAATCAGCATTCTTCCATTTATGAAGCCATAGCCGAACTGGCAAAATTCAGGAGCACGAATAATGTGCTGAAGTTTGGCAGGATGTTCATGCGGGAAATCTCAAATGACGGCATCAACTTTCATTTGCCGGATTGCAACAAATGCACCCTGGCATTTTCCAGGATATTGGCTGGCGAGGAAATCGTATTTGTATATAATTCCTCCGCCGAGGAAACAAAGGAAGAGCACATACTGGTGGACTGCGAGGTGAACCGCAACCGTCAGTGGATGAGACCGGTATATGGCCACGGAATTGATGTAGAAATACGGCAATCGCCCGACCCCTCCAATCCGGTCAGATATATCAGGCTGGATTTAAAACCTATGCAGTTGGTTATACTTAAAAATTATTAAAAATGGAGACGAATGATTACCTGAATGCAGACCTGAAGCCGCTTGTCGAAAAAGTCTATCAGGAAGGGGTTAAAAAGGCAAAGGATGAAGCAGAGCAAATCATTGAAGCTGCAAAACGGCAGGCGGAAGAACTGCTTAAAAAAGCGGAGCAACAGATCGCCAGGCTGGAAGAACGGTCATTGGCTGAGACTAACCGGATCAGTCAAAATTTAAAAAGCGAGCTGAAGGCTGTCGCCAGTCAAACCATTAGCGCCGTCAAAACGGAACTCGCCGCGGTCATCACCAAAAAGACAAGCGTCCGCGAGATCAATGATGCTTTGGCGGAAAAAGAATTCCTGCAAAAAATCATTTCCGAGGTGCTTCGGAAGTGGGAACCCGCAGATGATCAATTCCAATTTGAATTGCTGTTAAATCAGGATGACGAAGCGCGGCTGAAGGAATTTTTTGAGCAGCGGATCAAAAAAGAATTAAGCGCCGGGGTCGATATTACAATTGACAATAAAATTAAAAGCGGCTTTAAGATCGGTGTAAAAAATGAAGATTACTACGTGGATTTTTCCGGCGGAGAGTTTGAGGAATTCTTCAAGGGGTATTTGCGTAAGGGCACATTGGAATGGATTTACGGTACAAAAGAAAACGAACATGTCTGAGCAGCATTATTTTTATCTGATCTCCGGCCTGCCGGACATTTCTGTGGAAGATGCGCATTTGCCTTTTTCTGCGAAAACATTTTTGGATGAGCATAAAGACCAGGTAGGCGAAAATGATTTCAGACTGCTCTGCTACCTGTATTATCCAAACGACAACCGCAACCTCCTCGATATACTGCTCGGGAAAAAGGAGACGACACCATCGGGTGGGTGCTATTCACTCCAGGAGCTAAAAAAGGGAATTGCGGGAGATGGGGCTTTACCGGATTATATGAACAGGTTTATTTCCGCTTTCGGCGAAAATAAGAACCGTTTCAGCGAAACCGTATGGGAAGCCAGGCTCACCGAAGCCTATTTCAGGGAAGCCATGAACTCGGGGAACGGGTTTCTTAACCGGTGGATGGAATTTGAACTGAACCTGAAAAACCTGCTGCTTTTAATGAAGAACCGTAAGCAGCAACTTCCATTTGCCGAATTCTTAATGGAAGCGAATGAAATGGCAGCAATAATGAAACAAAACCCATCGGTTGATCTCAGCACGGAATCGGCTATCGATTTTATGAGCGGCCTTTCTAAAATTATTGAAACAGGAAATATCGTTGAACAGGAAAGAAAAATTGATTTGCTGAGATGGAGGAAGCTCGAAGAAATGACCTTTTTTAACTATTTCACCGTGGAAGCCGTCATGAGTTTCCTTATTAAACTCCTGATAGTTGAACGATGGGCGAAGCTGAAGCATGATAATGAAGCAACCTTTCTTCCGTCCATATTAAGCACCTACCTCGAAAAAATTGAAATGCCCGAAACAGTAAATATACAATAAGATGCGCACCGGAAAAGTAAAAGCAATCGTTTCAAATTTGGTCATCGTTTCAGCGGATGAAACGGTTATGCAGAATGAGATCTGCATGATCCGTCTTGGCCAAATATTCCTTAAGGCAGAAGTGATTAAGGTGGTCGGCAAAGATGCTTATGTGCAGGCGTTCGAAAGCACGCGGGGCTTAAAAGTTGGTGATGAGGCGATTTTCCAGGGCCATCTGCTGGAAGCAGATCTGGGCCCCGGCATCCTTACAAAAAAATATGACGGGCTGCAAAATGATCTGGATAAGATCGAAACTGTTTTTCTTACCAGGGGCACCTATACCGATGCATTGGATAAGGACAGCGAATGGGATTTCACCCCGATCACAAAAATTGCGGAAACCGTTAGGGCAGGCAGCTGGATCGGTGAAGTAAAAGAAAAAAATATCCCGCATAAGATCATGGTTCCGTTCCTGCTCGAAGGCGAATACACCGTAAAGAAAGTGGCTGAGAAGGGGCGGTATAAAATAACGGATACCGTCGCTGTGATCGCAGATAAGGACGGAAATGAAACTGCGGTAACAATGGTGCAGAAATGGCCGGTTATCAGGCCGCTGAAAGGATATAAGGAAAAAGTCCGCCCCTATAAATTGTTGGAAACCGGCATCAGGATCATCGATATGATGAACCCATTGGCAGAGGGCGGAACAGGGTTTATTCCGGGCCCGTTCGGCAGCGGGAAGACGGTATTGCAGCATGCCATCGCCCGGCAGGCGAAAGCGGATGTCGTTGTCATGATCGCGTGCGGCGAACGGGCCAACGAAATTGTCGAGATCTTCACCGAGTTTCCCCAGCTGGATGATCCCCAGACAGGCGGCAAACTTATTGACAGAACCGTCATTATCGCCAATACCTCGAATATGCCGGTGGCATCCCGCGAAGCTTCCGTGTACACCGGGATGACCATCGCAGAGTATTACCGCGCAATGGGATTAAAAGTTTTAGTGCTGGCCGACTCCACTTCCAGGTGGGCGCAAGCGCTAAGGGAAATGTCAAACCGGATGGAAGAGCTCCCCGGCCCCGATGCCTTTCCGATGGATCTGCCGGCGGTTGTTTCCGGTTTTTATGCCCGGGCCGGCCAGGTAAAACTGGTGAACGACGCTGAAGGCAGTATTACATTTATCGGAACGGTCTCCCCGGCGGGCGGGAATTTAAAAGAGCCGGTAACGGAAGCGACAAAAAAAGCGGCGCATAGTTTTTACGCCTTGTCGCAGCAGCGCGCAGATAGTAAACGTTATCCCGCCATCGATGCTATTGAAAGTTATTCCAAGTTCCTCGACTATCCTGAATTGATCGGCTACATGCAGCAAACCATTTCGCAGAACTGGAAGGCTGAAGTGGTAAAAATGAAAGACCGCCTGTTCAAAGGCCATGAAGCGATGGAACAGATCAATATCCTCGGCGATGACAATGTTCCCCTCGATTACCACGAAAAATTCTGGAAATCGGAGTTGATCGATTTTGTCATTCTGCAACAGGATGCCTTCGATGCGGTAGACGGCTTTACCGCGCTTGACCGCTTGAAATATATGCAGGAAAAAGTGGCCGAAATCTGCGAATCATCGTTCCGGTTTTCCGATTACGAAGAAATAGGCGGTTATTTCCGGGCCATCATTAATATATGGAAGCAGATCAACTACTCCCTGTTCCAATCCGAGGAATTTAAAGGTTTTAACGGGCAATTGGATGAGTTATTAAATCAAAGGAAAAAAACAAATGAAAGCGTCCCTGTTTAAAAAAATTCATACAAAAGTTATTCATTTAACCAAGGCCACTTGTACGCTGGAGGCGACAGGGGTAGGTTATGAAGAAATGGCCATCGTGGACGGCAAAGCCGCCCAGGTCGTAAAGATAGCCGGCAAGCAGGTTACGCTGCAGGTATTTGAGGGAACAGAGGGGATCCGCACAGATGCCGAGGTCGTTTTTTTGGGTACAGCCCCAACATTAAAGGTAAGCGAAGAATTAGGCGGAAGGTTTTTCAATGCCTACGGCGATCCTATAGACGGCAAATATGCGCCTGCAGGAAAAGCGGTGGAAACAGGGGGGCCGGCATTAAACCCTGTAAGAAGGAAGCAGCCGTTCGACATGATTAAAACCGGTATAGCCGGAATTGACCTTAACAACACCCTGGTTGCCGGGCAAAAGATCCCGTTTTTTGCTGATTCCGATCAGCCCTATAATGCTGTTATTGCGCTTGTGGCGCTCCGCGCCAATGCCGACCGCATTATTCTGGGCGGCATCGGTCTTTCCAATGATGATTATTTGTATTTCAGGAGCCTCTTTGCCGATACAGACAGGCCTGAAAAGATCGTCGGCTTTATCAACACCACCGAATCCCCGGCCGTGGAGCGTCTGCTCATCCCGGACATGGCGCTGGCGGCAGCCGAATATTTCGCCATTGAAAAAAATGAAAAGGTGCTGGTATTACTCACCGACATGACTTTATACTGCGATGCGCTGAGCATCGTCTCTAATCGCATGGACCAGATCCCTTCAAAGGACAGCATGCCAGGTTCATTGTACAGCGACCTTGCAAAGATCTACGAGAAATCGCTGCAGCTTCCGTCGGGCGGTTCCATTACGATCATTTCTGTAACGACTATTTCAGAGGGCGATATTACCCATGCCATTCCGGACAATACCGGTTATATCACCGAAGGACAACTATTTTTACGAAGGGACACCGAGATAGGAAAAGTTATTATCGATCCTTTCCGCAGCTTATCCAGATTGAAACAGCTCGTGATCGGCAAAAAGACGAGGGAAGATCACCCGCAGGTGATGAATGCAGCTATTCGCCTGTATGCTGACGCGGCCAACGCCAAAACAAAACTGGAAAATGGTTTTGACCTGAGCGACTACGATAAACGCACCCTGGCATTTGCAAAACAGTACGCGCAGAAATTACTCGCCATTGACGTCAACATCGATATTACCCGGATGCTGGATATCAGCTGGAGCCTTTTCCGAAAGCATTTTCAGCCCGAAGAACTCGGCATCCGCGAGAAATATATGGAGGAATATTGGGAAAAAGCGACAGAGCCGGAAGGTGAAGACGATGTCCTAACAGACGAAAACGTAATGCTGGCAGACACCTCATTTAAACAAAGGAATAAGATAGCAGCAAAATGGCAATAAAATTTCAATATAATAAAATTTCATTGCAGGATATGCAAAAGCAATTGAAAGTTCGTTTGGACGCCCTCCCCGTGATCAGGTATAAGGAGATGGTATTGCACGCCGAAGCGGAAAAAGCAAAAAGAGAGACGACAGCCCTCGAAACGACCATTTTGAATAAAATAAACCAATACGAATATATGAATAGGCTATGGCAGGAATTTCCGCAGGATGTAATGAGCGTGAAAGAAATTAAGACAAGTCTGAAAAATATTGCCGGGGTAAAGGTACAGCAATTCGACGATGTCGTATTTGAAATCAAACCGCTTGTACTGTTCAATCAACCGTTTTGGGTTTCTGATGGCATTGCGCTGCTCTGCGACCTGCTGCGCCTTTCCATCGAAAAACAACTGCTGGTGATCAAAACGGAATCATTGAACACGGCCAGGAAAAAAACTACCCAGAAAGTTAACCTTTATGAAAAAGTACAGGTACCCGGGTACCTGATCGCCATTTCAAAGATTAAAAAGTTTATGAATGATGAAGAAAGTTTGGGAAAAGCCACCCAAAAAATTATGAAGAAAAGAATTTTAGCCATTTAAATAAACGGAAGCCATGATCGTACCGATGTATAAATTTTCAATGCTTATTTTCCATAGGGAATATGATGCTTTTTTGGAGGAACTTAAAGGTATAGGCGTTTTCCACGTAGCCGAAAGAACAAAAGGAACTGATGCCGCGCAAACTGACCAGCTTCAAATGATAACGGCAGTCAATGAGGCCATAGCTTTTCTTCTCCCATTTAAGAAGGACACGGATAGTCCGTCAACTGACGCGAATAAAACGGTTGATGAAATTCTGGAGCAGGTGAAACAAGCGAAGGAAAAATCAGGGACAGAGGTAAATGAAGAAGTGAAAACAAACCTGGAACAATCTGCAGCTGCCTGGATGTCCTTGCTGGAAAAAAGAAAAGCCGAACTGGAGGCGGTTTACGAGTTAAACCGAATGATGAAAAATACGCAGCAGGCAGCCGACGGAACGATCAGCATATTGGAAGGCTTCGTTCCGAGACCGGAGGAAAAGCGATTTTCTGCATTTCTCGCAAGCAAAGGCATTGTGTATATAGAGAAGCGGGCGCTTTTTGCTGACAATCCGCCGATCCTGCTGCATAACAACTGGTTCACCCGCCTGTTTGAACCGATAGGAAGTTTGTTTTCACTGCCAACCTACAATGATTTAGACCTCACCGTTTTCTTTGCCCCGTTTTTTGCTTTGTTCTTCGGTTTCGGTATGAACGATGCGGGTTATGGCCTGCTCCTGCTTATTGGCGCAACACTTATGAAGATTTTGGGGAAACCGAAGATCAAACGGTCATACCTTACGCTGGTGCAGCTGCTTGGCGGCATTACCTTTTGCTTCGGGCTGATTACGGGAAACATTTTCGGCTTTTCAATTGCCGAATTACCGGGGCTTTCTTTTTTAAAAAATGTATTCCTGAAAGATAAGCAGATTTTTACCCTTGCCATCGCCATCGGTTTTGTGCAGATCTTATTCGGCATGACCTTACAGGGAATCAATAAGATGGTAAAATTCGGTTTCAGGTATGGCCTTCCCCAGGTGGGCTGGATCATGATCATCCTGCATATACTCAACATGTTTTATTTCAAGATACTCCCCATGTATGCCCACGTTGACATCTTTATCGGGCTGGGCCTGATCATATTTTTTGCGGACCCCGACGCGGGTTTTTTCAAAGGGATCGGCAGCGGCATTTGGGAATTGTTCGGCATCACCGGCCTCATGGGGGATGTGCTTTCTTATATCCGTCTTTTCGCACTGGGCGTTTCAAGCGCCATACTTGGCCTGGTGATCAATAGTATTGCCTGGCAGATCGAAAAAGTATCCTACATCGGCCCCGTGCTTTTTCTTATCGTACTGATTTTTGGCCATACGTTAAACCTCTTCGTGGCTTCGCTGGGTGCCTTTGTGCACACCATGAGGCTCACGTTTGTGGAATTTTACAAGAATGCGGGATTTACCGGGGGCGGAAATCCTTATAAACCATTTGCAACTATTTCAAACTAAAAAAATAATCATTATGACAAATTTATTAATAGCATATACAGGACTCGCGCTCATGATCATCCTGCCAGGTATAGGAAGTGCGATAGGCGTTTCCATCGGCTCGAACGCCACTATCGGGGCCTTAAAAAAAAGACCCGATGCATTTGGGAATTATATGTTGCTAAGCGCCCTTTCGGGGACACATGGCCTGTTCGGGTTTGCAGCATTTTTTATCTTTTATTCGAAGGCGGTGTTTACACCGGCCATAACACCTTTTGCTGCCACAGCGGTGTTTGGCGCCGGATTAATATTCGTTGTCGCGACCTATGCGGCGATCAGGCAGGGGCAGATCTGTGCTAACGGTATAGCAGAAATTGCGTCGGGCAACGATGTTTTTGGCAAAACAATGATATTGGCGGTATTCCCTGAACTGTATTCCATCCTGGCATTTGCCGCGGCCTTTTTGATCAGTAATAAAATATAACCTATTAAAATATTAGCTAACATTTAAACCCAACCCAATTATGGTACAGGCCCTTATAAAATTTGCTTTACGAAACCGCTTTATCGTGCTACTGCTTGCTGGCGGCCTTTTTGCATGGGGAATTTATGCCGTTAAACAAAATCCGGTTGATGCGATACCGGACTTATCGGAAAACCAGGTGATCGTTTTTACGGAATGGATGGGACGCAGCCCGCAGTTGATAGAGGACCAGATCACCTATCCTTTGGTATCCAACTTACAGGGGATCCCAAATATCAAATCAGTCAGGGGTACATCCATGTTCGGCATGAGTTTCGTTTATGTCATCTTTGAAGACGATGTGGATATTTACTGGGCGCGCACCCGTGTGCTGGAGCGGCTGAATTATGCACAACGACTTTTGCCCCAGGGGATCACCCCCGCTTTAGGACCAGATGGAACAGGGGTAGGCCACGTCTTCTGGTATCACCTTGATGCCCCAAAAATGGATCTTGGAGAACAGCGTGCGCTGCAGGACTGGTATATCAAGTTCGCCTTGCAAACCGTGCCCGGCGTTTCAGAAGTGGCATCCTTCGGCGGTTTTGAAAAACAATACCAGATCATTTTGGATCCGGTAAAACTCCAGTTTTACAATATACCCCTCATGACGGTCATGAATAAAGTACGCGCCAATAACAATGATGTAGGGGGAAGGAAATTTGAAATGAGTGATATGGGCTATGTCATCCGGGGCCTGGGGTATATCAAGTCGAAGGAAGATGTGGAAAATATTGCTTTAGGCGAGAACAACGGGGTGCCGGTCAGGATAAAGGATATAGGCAGTGTACAAATGGGCGGAGACCTCCGGCTTGGGATCGTAGACGAGAACGGTACAGGTGAAATAGTAGGCGGTATCGTGGTCATGCGGTATGGACAAAGCGCAGATAAGGTCATCAAGGCTGTAAAAGCCAAAATGAAGGAAGTGGAAAAAGGGCTTCCGGAAGGGGTCACATTTAAAACTTCTTATGACCGGAGCGATCTGATAGAAGCGGCCATTCAAACAGTAACCGGAAAGTTAAAAGAAGAAATGATCGTGGTTTCTATCGTGGTGCTCATTTTCCTGTTCCACTGGCGCAGCGCAGTAAGTATTATTGTCCAGATCCCCATCACGCTTTCCATCAGTTTCATACTGCTGAATGCATTTGGCCTGTCCTCCAATTTAATGTCTTTGACCGGTATTGCTATCGCCATCGGTGTGATAGTGGATAACGGAATCATCATGTCCGAAAATGCCTACCGGAGACTTTCCGAATGGCAAAATAGTGATCACCCTGAAAATATTTAACGTTATGAAATTAATCATCAAAATAAAAGAATTTTTTAAGAAAAGGAAACCGTCTTACCGGGTGATCCCGGAGGATATCCGGATGAAGCTGGTGGAGTCTTCGTGCATACAGGTGTCAAGAGGCGTGTTCTTTTCAACCGTGATCATCATTGTTTCATTTATGCCGGTATTTCTTTTAACCGGACAGGAAGGGAAATTATTCCATCCGCTTGCCTATACGAAAACTTTCATCCTTGCTGTTGACGCTATATTAGTGGTAACACTGGCCCCGGTGCTGATTTCCTTTTTTATGAAAGGAAAGTTTTTACCCGAAAATGTAAACCCCGTTAACCGTGTGCTTGAACGGATTTATGAACCGATGATCAGGGCATGTATCAAAAGAAGGAAAATCACCATCGGGATAAATATAATTGCGTTACTCATCAGCATTCCCCTGGTGATGAGTCTGGGCCGCGAGTTTATGCCCCCGCTGGATGAAGGCACCTTGCTGTTCATGCCGGTCATGATGCCGGACGTATCCAATTCAGAAGCCAAAAAGTTATTACAGGTGCAGGATAAGATCATCGCGTCCGTGCCGGAAGTAACGCACGTAATGGGCAAAGCTGGCAGGGCCTATACCGCTACCGATAATTCCCCGATCAGCATGATAGAAACCATCATCATGCTAAAGCCAAGGGACCAGTGGAGAAAAGGTTTCACAAAAGACAGTATCATTAATGAACTGAACAAAAAGCTCCAGATTCCGGGCGTGATCAACGGATGGACCCAGCCGATCATCAACAGGATCAATATGCTTTCGACGGGTATCCGAACAGACGTCGGCATAAAAGTGTTTGGTCAGAATTTGGATACGATTTATTCCTTTTCCCAAAAGGTAGAGAAGGCGCTGGAAGGTACGCCCGGTATCAAAGACCTGTATGTCGAGCCTATCACCGGTGGGAAATATATAGATATCATTGTAAAACGGCAGGAAATCGGCCGCTATGGATTAAGCATAGATGACGTAAACGCTGTAGTGGAAAGCGCCCTTGGCGGCATGCGGCTTACCACGACCATAGAGGGACGCCAGCGATTTTCGGTGAACGCCCGTTTTGCTCAAAATTTCAGGGATAATATTCAATCCCTAAAAAGATTGCAGGTGCAAACCATGGGATATGGCCCGATCCCGCTGGAAGCTGTGGCGAACGTGAAAATTAGCGAAGGCCCGCCGATGATCAACTCTGAGAATGCCATGCTGCGCGGAACCGTCCTTTTTAACGTAAGGGAAAGAGACCTGGCAAGCACGGTAGAGGAAGCGCAAAAGAAACTGAATTCCATGATCAGCAAAATGCCAAAGGGTTATTACCTGACCTGGAGCGGAAATTATGAGAATTTGATCCGGGGTGAAAAGACCTTGAAAATTATCATGCCGGTTGTAATAGTGGTCATTTTCATGTTCATGTATTTCGCATTCAATTCCATGCGGGAATCCTTTTTAAGCTTGATCACGATCCCGTTTGCGCTTATTGGCGGGGCCTATATCGTTTACTTCTGGGGCGTAAATATTTCTATTGCCGTCGCCGTAGGATTCATTGCATTGTTCGGATTAGCCGTGGAAACAAATATTGTGATGGTTATTTACCTCAATGATGCCATGTTGCAATTAGTTGCGAAAAGAGGGAATTCGAGCGATACCATTACGAGGGATGAGCTAAAGGAATATGTGATAGCCGGGGCTGCCAAGAGGTTAAGGCCAAAGCTGATGACCGTTAGCGTATCCTTATTTGGCCTGGTGCCCATACTCTGGAGCACCGGCGTAGGAAGTGATGTGATGATACCTATTGTATTGCCTATGATAGGCGGTGTACTGACTTCTTCAACGTTTATCCTGCTGGTAACGCCGCTGATCTTCCTGATGAACAAGGAACACGAATTAAAAAAACACGGGAAAATAGAAGTAATGGAAACGCATCACTAAAAAATGAAAGTGTTGCAAGATGTTTAATTTTTAAAAAAATAGTATGATGAACCAAAGCCGCAAAATAAAACCAATTCCCTGTCCGGGAGTCTTTCTCCGGGGTATAATAGGTATTGCCACAATACTGCTGATCTTATCGGCGGGTGCAGTTAAGGCACAGCAGAGGATGAATATAAAAGGCATTCTTGATTCTATTGAGTCGGGTAACCCATCAATGAAGATGTACGATGCAGATATACGATCGATGAATGAAACAGCCAAAGGCGCCAAAAGCTGGATGGCGCCCGAATTAAGCACAGGTTTTTTTATGACGCCTTACAATCCGGCGCTTTGGAAAAAAAGCGGTGATATCAACGGGATGGGACAATATTCTATAGCCGGTCAGCAGGTCTTTCCTAATAAGAGCCGGCTGGAGGCACAGTCAAAATACATGACCGCGATGTCAACGATAGCCGTACAGAAAAAAGGCGCCACACTCAACGACCTTTATGCACAGGCTAAATCAGCTTATTATGCCTGGATGATCCTTGAAAAGAAATTAGCCATTCTCGATCAGAACGAAAAGGTGTTGAATTTTATGATAGGCAATGCGGAAACAAGGTATAAAAATGGACTAGAAAAGATCAATGCCTACTACAAAGCGAAAGCAGCCCTGGGCTCCTTGCAAAGCATGCGCCTGATGCTACAGAATGATGTGAAGCAAAAACGCATTTTGCTCAATACGTTAATGAATGCAAAAGACAAGACGAAAGATTATGTGATCGATACGACCTATTCGGTAAGGGACTATTCATCTTATATCATCGACAGTTCCCTGTTTGTCAATTCAAGAAGTGATATCAAGGCGATAGAAAAAGATATTCAGTTAACTTACCTGAAACGGGAACTGGAAAGGACGCAGTTAAAACCGGAATTCGGTATCCGTTATGAGCATATGTTCGGTTTTGGCGGAGCCTCCAACCTGTATACATTAATGGGTATGGTGCGTATTCCTATCGCACCCTGGAGCGCTAAAATGAATAAGGCGAATATAGAAGGCCTAAAATGGCAGGCCATTTCGCTGGAGGCCCAGAAACAGATGGTTATTAACGAGAGTACGGGCATGGCACACAGTGCGTTGACGGAAATTGAAACAAAGAAAAAGCAAATCGAATTGTTTGAAAAAAATATCATTCCCGCTTTACGCAGAAATTACCAAACGATGCAATTGGGATATGAGCAAAATACCGAGGAATTGTTTGAACTGTATGATGCCTGGGAAACGCTGAATATGACGCAGCTGGATTACCTGGACCAACTGCAGCAATTGCTGGCGATGCAGGTTGAGTTGGATCGGACGCTGCAAATACGTTAGAGATAGGTCCTTAATAATAACGATTATGAAAAAAAATAAAATAACGCTGATCATATTATCGGTCCTGGTAATATTAGCTTCAGCCGCATGGATATATGTTAAATACATGCGTCAAAAAAGTCATCCTCTGAAACCTGATACCATGGTCAACATGGATATGGGAGATAAGGGACAGATGGATATGGATATGCCGATGCCCGGGAAGGAAACGAATAGTCCTGCTATAGATACTAAACTTGGCCTTTTGCTGAAACCCACGAATGAATATGTATTGTCAAAAATTCCCACTACCTCCATTCAAAATAAAACACAGGATATAGCGATAAATGCGTTTGGCCGCATAGCCTATGATACCAGGCAGGTAGGATCCATTTCGGCGCGCATAACGGGGAGGATCGTAAAACTTTATGTACGTTACCGGTTCCAAAAGGTAAACAAGGGGCAAAAGGTCATGGATATATACAGTCCTGAAATAGTTACCGACGAACAAAATCTGCTGTATCTTTTAAAAAACGATCCTGAAAACGCACCTTTTATATCAGCGGCTAAAGAAAAACTATTGCTGTTAGGTATGCGTGAAGAGCAGTTAGCACAGGTCATCAGGACTCAAAAAGCGGACTTTACGATTTCGGTTTACAGCCCCTACAGCGGCCATATTCATGAAGCAAGTACCCAGGGAACTGAAGAAATGCCCTCAGCCCAACCCGGAGAGATGAAAAACATTGCCCTGATCACAGAAGAGCTTCCGCTTAAAGAAGGGATGTACGTGCAGCAGGGACAGCCTGTCTTCAGTGTTTTCGATCCGGGTAAAGCATGGGCGATCCTGAATTTTTTTGCCGATAAGCAGGCCATCATAAAAAAAGGAAGCCCGGTCCGCATTGTTCCTGAAACTGCCCCGGGGAAGAGTTTCCAGGCAACAATAGATTATATCGAGCCTTTTTATCGCAAAGACAGCAAAACGGTTACAGCACGTGTATACTTTGATAATACCAAACTCAAAATTCCGGTCGGCAGCCAGGTTTCTGCCGTCATCACCAGTAAAAACCCGAATACAAGCTGGCTTCCTTCAGACGCGCTGGTTTCCCTTGGGATGGACAAAGTGGTATTTGTCAAATACCTTACCGGCTTCAAAGCCCACAGGGTGATCACCGGTTTAACAAATGATAAATCAATTCAAATCCTTTCCGGTCTTTCTGTGAAGGATACGGTAGCAGCCAATGCGCAGTACCTGATGGACAGTGAAAGCTTTATAAAAGTAAACGAATAGTTATGAAAAACGAAAACGCTAATATAGGATTACGTTACGGTACAGCCGGCCCGCATGGGGTGACACGTAACCTGCTGCCTGCAACCCGCATACTGCGCATTCCCGGTTTATTTTTATTTCTTTTAATGGCATTCGTGTCATGCAAAAATAAACCGGAGAAACAAGTTGCGCATACTTCAGCACCCAAATTTTATTATACCTGCTCTATGCATACCCAGATTATGCTGCACAAGCCCGGAAATTGTCCGATCTGTGGCATGAAACTGATCGAGGTGAGCGAAACCAATACCGCGAAGGCCGATGAGATCCGGCTAACACAACAGCAAATACAGCTTGGCAATATCCTGGTGGACACCATAAACGATAAGCGTATTGGTGATAAGGTCATATTTACAGGAACGCTGAATTTCAACCTGTATAAAACCGCGTCGGTAAGTGCAAGAGTCGCCGGAAGAATAGAAAAATTGCACTTCAAAAATATTGGAGATTACGTGCGAAAAGGTGATCCATTATTTGACATCTATAGCGAGGAATTGAATAATGCGCGCCAGGAATATATATACACACTTCAAAAAAAACAAACACTTGATAATTCATTAATTGACTATGACCGCCTGGTACAGAGCGCCAGGAATAAGCTCCTCTTATGGGGATTAACGGAAAAACAAATCCAGGATTTAGGCAACAACAAACAGGTTACCAGACTAACCTCTTTTTACAGTACAGGGTCAGGATTTATCACAGAATTAGGTGTGAAGGAAGGCGACTATGTCATGGAAGGGGGCAAGGTTGTCAACCTTGCTGATTTGTCTACGCTCTGGGCTGAGGCACAGGTTTATACCTCCCAGATGAATGATATTGATAAAGATGGCACCGTAACGGTCCAAATACCCGATATGCCGGGTAAAGAATTTAAGGGCCGAATTGAATTTGTCAACCCCGAGATCAATCCTGATACCCGCATTGATCTGGTAAGGGTGGTTATCCCCAATACGGACCGTCAGTTAAAACCGGGTATGCCCGCCTACTTGATTTTTAGAGCACCGGTACACAAAGCTTTCTCCTTACCAATAGATGCGGTGTTGAGAGATGGCTCGGTGTCAGTCGTTTGGGTTCAGACAGGAAAGAATACCTTCAAAAATAAAATGGTGGAAACCGGGCTGGAGACTGAAAATGATATCGAGATCAAATCAGGATTGCAGAAAGGCGACATCGTCGTCATCAACGGCGCCTATTTATTAAACAGTGAGTACAAATTCAAAAAGGGTTCAAGCCCGATGGGCGGCATGAAGATGTAAGATCAATCAATGAGGTCAAACAGTGATTGACCATATGAAATTTAGTTAACCGTATGCGCTGCATTCCGGTTAACTAAATTTGGATACTTCCCTCTCGTATGGTGTTTTTAACAACGCACGGTTTTACCTTACCAGGTATAGAGCGTATGCTTTATCTTTTTAAAATAATCCTCATTATTTTGCAGTCAATGAAATTATGGTGAAAGAATTATTCTTGAAAATGACGCGGGCGGATAAAAAAGGAGGCGTTTTAAGTTTTTCAAAATCTGTATTTGGCAGCAAAACATAGCTGACCTTATATTTCGCAAATAACGCTGCACCTGACGAGGGCGCCGAAGTGCTTAGATAGGAAAGCATGTCATTTCTGTCATTTTCACGTTCCTCATAACTGATATAAGGATTTGAAAAATAAACTTCCACCGAGACCATTTTAATGCCCGTAGCCATAACAGGGAAAAGGGACTGATCATGTTTGCAAAGCATAACATGGTCAAGGGGCAGGTTTTTTACTATAAAACTATACACTTCAATTTTGTCCGTTTCTTTTTCTTTGGCTAATGCCTGTTGTCTTGGTATTACAAAATCAGTCCTGTTACTATAAATAGGATAGTACATCAGCGCATATGCCAGGACGGAAAACACAAATAAATTAGATGAAAGTGCTGCCGAAAATTTGGTGGAATATTTCCTCAGTGCATAATCTTTTATCCAATCAATGATGACGTCTAATAAATAAACAAAGCCAAATCCAAAGAAAACTGATTGCACCCCTTTGAGATAGAAGAAATAGTGTAGCGCAGGGATCGTATCAGGAAGGGTAATATGCAAAATACGATTCGCAGCAGGCAGCACTGCTTCATACAGGTACATGAATAACGTAATGTAAAACCAGTAAAAAATTATTTTTTTGATTAATGGGTTGTCATATTTTTTATAAAATACCACAAATCCAATGACCGCGATCAGCAGGGAAAAGGTAAGGTTTAATTTGAGCAACTCAATCGTCTTGGCCCTTGCAAAAATACCGGGCGCACATTGAAGAATTGTGCGATTTACAAAGTGCAAATGATATTTAATCAGGACAAAATACAAAAACGGGAAACTAAAGATCAGGAAGGGGATTACGGTGAAAAAACCCTGCAGGAAATACGTTTTTACCAAGGAAAGCTCCTTCTGTCTTATTGCTATGATGATTTTCTGGCCTTGCAATAAAATCATCATTAGAATAATAATAATTGTTGGAGCCGCATGTCCAAGGAAACTAATTCCTAAAAATATTCCCAGGACGATAAACCATCTGATTTTTTGCGTTGAAAAAGCTTTGTAGCACAAAAAGATATTCAGGTAAAATATAAACTGAACATAGCAATCTGCTAATTGCAGGGGTGAATAGGTGGCGCCACCCCAGCCGGGCATATTTCCGGTGGCTAAAAAAAGAAAAGACAAAAGCGCTGCCAGAGCAATCTTGTAGTCAAACAGTTTTCTTGCCATGATAAAAAAGAAAATAGGGCCTAACAGATTCAAAAACATACCGGCCCGGGCAACGACGATATTTATGGGCAACCCGGTGATCTGCACAACGGCCGCTTCAGAAAGGTACAACAGGGGATTGTACCACATGTACTGGCCAAGATAATTTGGATCAGTACCATAGTGGCCATTCAGTGTGGTCCGGATATAGCCAATATCGCGGTCAAAATCGGGTTCAAAAGCCCAATGAAGGTCGTGGACGGCTTTATAACATTGTAAAAAAGCGAGCAGCAGCATAATGATACAGGCAATCAGATATTTTATATTTTTCAATTTCATTGTTCGGAGATTATGGGATTCAAGTTTGATTTTTCGTCGTAATCAATTTTGTCACGGGAAGGCAGTTTTATCAAATCACCATGCATATTATTATTGCGCACCATAGCGCCTGATCACTGAATTATATGCGCGGGCAGAAACCCGGGACATTCAGCAAAACCAGCCGTTACGCTTTTTACAGCGCTAAGGCCATAGCCTTATTTCTAATAAAATGATATATGATTTAATACAAGTCTTATTTGCAGGATACAGGAGTTCCCCGCCGCGACGTCGCAGTGCTTGAATCAGATAAGAAGCGAATGATTGGAGATATAAATAGGTTGCCTGAAAATAAAAGGAGGTCCTGTCGCGTTGGGCCACCTGATCGTGCTATTTATAATTGCGGGAATATTATGAAAGACATCTTGTTTTGGCTGAAAAATAGCAAGCTCAACGGTTGCGAACTGAAAACTTATTGACGAATTAAAATTCTCATTAACTACATAAGTCCCATGGTGATAACAACAGGTGCAATCCTCTCCGCAACGATCATCATCCTTGCCCTGTTCCCCTTTATCGTCATCTTCGGCTGAATGACGTGTTTCCTGGATAAGGCCTGTTTTTGATAATAAGTATTCGGTTGTACAGTGGAGCAGACAGGCATAAGTACCTGTCGTTAATAACAAGTAAAATACAGTCAAACAAAATACTCCAGGTCTCTTCATTAATAAAACGGGTGAAGACGCAAATAGGGGTATTATTTTTGTTGTTCCTTCGAAAAACAGTTCGCAGGTTAGCGCTTTAAAGATATTGTTTAAAATATAGGTTTCCTATAATAAACCGCATTTTTAAATTAATTTTTCACCTTTAATAATGCGGCATTGATCGCAACAACAACGGTGCTGACGGTCATCAATACAGCCCCTGCGGCAGGGCTTAATACAATGCCCTGGTTATAAAGCACACCGGCAGCCAATGGCAAGGCAACGACGTTGTAACCTGTTGCCCAAACCAGGTTCTGGATCATCTTGCGATACGTTGCTTTTCCGAATAAAATTAAACCAACGATATCTTTCGGATTGCTGTTCACCAGAACGATGCCTGCGGTTTCCGCGGCGATATCGCTGCCCGACCCAACGGCAATGCCGATATCGGCCTGTGCCAATGCCGGCGCATCGTTGACGCCGTCCCCGGTCATCGCTACGAATTCGCCCTTTTGCTGTAATGCTTTTATTTCTTTCAATTTCTGATCAGGCAATACTTCGGCGATAAAACTATCCATGCCCAAAGTCTTGCTTACACTTGCCGCTACTTTACTGTTGTCCCCGGTAAGCAATATGGATTTAATCTTTTCTTGTTTTAAAGTTTTGATCGCCTCTGCCGATTCAGGCCGTATTTTATCGGACAAAGCAATGTATCCGGCCAATTTTTTATCAATGATGACAAATACAACGGTTTCTGTATCATCAGCGGTAAAGCCCTCGGGAATGGTTATCTTATTTTCTTTTAAATAGCCGGGGCTGACCACCAATATTTTTTTACCTTCTACCGTTGCTTCCACACCTTTGCCTGTAATGGCATTAAAATTTTCCGTTGCCGGTATTTTGATAGCCAGGTCTTTTACTTTTTGCAGGATGCCTGTCGCGATCGGGTGTTCTGATTTTTGTTCCAATGCGGACGCTAAACGAAGGAGCTCATTTTCTTTTAGCGCTTGATCGAGGGAAATTATTTTTGAAACTTCAAACTTTCCTACAGTTAGTGTGCCCGTCTTATCAAACACAACCGTGGTGATCTTTCTTGAATTCTCAAATGCGTTCCTGTTTTTGATCAGTAAGCCATTCTTTGCAGACAGGGCCGTTGATTTGGCTACTACCAAAGGGACAGCTAAACCCAAAGCGTGAGGGCAGCAGATCACAATTACGGTAACCATTCTTTCCATAGCGAAGGCTAAGGGCTGGCCCGTCAAATACCAATATAAAAATGTGGCGATACCACTGCACAAAGCAATAATGGTTAACCACCTGGCGGCTGTATCTGCCAGCAATTGTGTTTTTGATTTTGATTTTTGTGCATCATCCACCAGCTTCACTACCTGCGAGAGGTAGGAATCTTTTGCGGCATGGGATACCGTAACTTTAAAAGAGCCGCTTCCGTTGATGGAGCCGGCGATCACTTTGTCCCCCTTTACTTTCTTTACCGGTTTTGACTCCCCGGTTAGCATACTTTCGTTCAGATAACTTTCCCCTTCCAGTATGATCCCATCTGCAGCAACCTTTTCGCCCGGTTTTACCAGGATGATATCATTTTCTTTTAATGTGTCCGTCTTGACATCATGAATCATATCAGCCATAACCATGTGGGCGTCTGATGGCATCAATTGCACCAATAGCTCCAGTTCTTTTGAGGCCCCTGCAATAGATTTCATTTCGATCCAATGCCCTAATAACATGATCCCGATCAGGGTTGTCAGTTCCCAGAAGAAATCCATACCCTTTAACCCGAATACGATGGCTACGCTGTAGATGTAGGCAACGGTTATAGCGAAGCCGATCAGGAACATCATACCAGGGTTCTTCGCTTTTATTTCCCCGATCCATCCCGTTAAAAAAGGCCAGCCCCCATAAAAAAATACCACGGTTGACAGCGCAAACAATAGATAGGAAGAACCTGCAAATTGCCAGTCAACACCAATGAAACGCTGTATCATTGCCGATAGCAGCATGATCGGTAAAGTTAGGGCCAGTACCACAAAAAACCGCTTCTTAAAGTCGGCGATCATCATGGAATGATCATGCCCTGCCATACCCATTGAGGGATTGGAGCCATGGTGCATGGTGCTATGGTCCATTTTTGAGTGATCCGTTGCCGGCGTTTTAGTGTGATGTTGATGTTCCATTTTTTAATTTATTAATAAGTATTAAATTTATGATTTAAGGACCAGTAACTTGTTTTTTGGCAATACCAAATACGCAGACCCCAGTAGAACGACCGCGACCGACCAATAAGCAATATGATTTGACCAAATCATAATTACTCCCCCGGTCACTACACCAGTGACCTGCCCAAGACTATTGACAGAACTAAATATTCCAAGGGATGCCCCATGCCCTTTTTCTGAATTTTTTGTTATGAGTGAGGCAAGGGCCGGCGTCAAAATGGCCATCCCCGTGGAAATGAAAGCGACATAAATTAGAATCCATTCCATTGCCCGCGAAGTAGTGAGCATGAATATTCCAATGCCCAGAAATAGAAAGCCAAAAGGCAGCAAGCTGTTTTCACCTTTCTTATCGATTAACCATGCAACAGGACCTAACTGCAGAAAGCCCATCAGTGAGCCACAAACGATAAAGACCACGCTCAATTGCTGCGGGCCGAACGAAAAAAGGCGCTGGGAATGTAAGGCGAAGGTGCCTTCAAACATGGATAAGGCGAACTGACTGATAAAGGAAAAAGCAAGTAACGATAGGAATGTCCTATTTAGTAATTTCCAGTTCGGGATCAGCAGTGTCTTTACTTTAGGTATAGGTTGCGTTGCTGCTTTAGGGTAAACCTTGTGTGATTCCGGCAGCAAAATAACGTAAAGGATAAAAACCACTAATGCAAGCAAGGATGAAATAACAAATGGAGTAGAAAATTTATCAAGTTTTAACTGCCCGAAAAAAAGGTTAAGCTTTACATTAACTTTTAACAGATTTCCAAGTAAAGGGCCCGCAACCGCACCGAGCCCGGCAATACTGCTCAGCACCGCCATATTTTTCCCTCTTTGTTCTTTTGAAGTCAAATCGGCAATGTAAGCCCCTGATGCGGTCACAAAACCGGCGGTAAAAATTCCGGCTAATAAACGGGAGGCATAAAGTAACATGACGCTCCCTCCCAGCGAAAAAAGAAAAGTGGAAACAGCAAAACCGGCTATGCCCGCCAGGATGAGTGGCCGCCGACCTATCTTATCAGACAATGAACCCAGGTAAGAAGAGAACAAAAACTGGGTAAGCGGAAAACTCCCGGTGATCAACCCTACGTGGAGGGAAACTTTATCAGATGAAATGCTGCCTGACAGCAGCAACTTTTCAATATAGAACGGAAGCACCGGAAGCGTTATTCCCAGCCCCGTCATTACCAGGAACACGCCGCACAGCAATATTATCTTTCGCTTATCATATTTTTTTATATCAATCATCCGGGCATTTTTAGTATAATTTCCCCTGCATTGTTAAATCCAAACGGATCAGATCCAAATCAGTCCATGGAAGAAATGATCGTTACCCAACAGGTTTCGGTGCTGATCATTTCCATAAAGTATAGTTGCTGACTTCGGACAGGCCTGTAACTAAAAAAACTGCTCACCGGTCGCTTGCGGACAGCAGCCATTTATTTTTGCTTTGCTGAATCATTTTCCAGGATCTTTTTCTTTTCCTGGTATTCTTCCGTTGTGATCTCACCTGAAGCAAACCGCTTTTGCAAAATATCGAGCGGCGATTCTTTTTTCTTTCGCTGCCCGGGAATATCATAAGGCGTTGCGAATATCCAAAAAAGGAGGATCATCCAAACAAACCACCATATCAGGTGCATTCCCCAAAAATTACCGTTGTAGTACATCATGATCTTTATAATTTAATTATTAATATTTGATTATTTATTTCGGCCTAAGGCAGCGTTGTAAATTACAGCTATGCAAGAGCCCATTAACCAGGCGATAATGAACCACTCAATGATCCCAGTTATTGCTTCAGAGAAAGTAATAGGTGCCTTTCTGATAATAGCAGTAAAATCGAAACTATGAGCGAGGGAGCCGAAAAACTTGGCCACAGCCTCGTTACCGAGCGCCAACGATATGATAATGCACCCGGAATAGATGATGGCAACTGTTGTGCCGGCTGCAAATCCTAACTTTGTTACATGCAAACGATTCATGATATGTCCTCCTTATGCTGATCCAGGCCCTGTTGTGCTGATGAATGATAGTGTTTGCTATGCCTTCCCATCATCATAAAATGACAGCCAAACATTAACACGATGAAAATGAGAAATGAATAATTTCCTGTAATGCCAAATAATGGTAAAAGGAAAATGAGCAGCAAGGGCACTGTGCACCCGACGATCATCCAGAATAAGTGCTTGTTCATAATTCAGTTTTTTATTAACTTAAAAATGTTGTTACTTCAATATAATTCAGCCAGCAAGTCCGGTAAGCCCTCTTGCAGAAGACTTACCGGACAAACGAATGAGCATACCCGCTCATTTGCCACGTAAACAAGGCTTATTTTGTCTTTGCTTTATCCGCTTTTTCTTTCTTTAGCTTTGCCTGTTCCAACCAGTAGCAATGCGCCGCGCAGGCATGCAATTTATAATTCCGGTGAACATAGCCCTGGCTATGGCCCTTGGGATCTAAAATTTCACATCTTTCTGCATCTGCATTTTTTAACTGAAGGACAACTTCTCCATCGTTATTATAATAATCGCCGTTCTTTTTAGCCTTTCCCAGTTTGGTGCCGTCTGCACTGATCACATTGCCGTCTCTGTCGATGAAATATAATTTTTGCCCCTTATTGTTCCGGACAATATCATTCTTGTCGATATAGCCGAGTTTGGTGCCGCCGTGATCGTGCATCCCGCCCTTGGCATCGATGACCAATTTCCTGGTGCTGTCTTTTGAAGTTTGCGCCCAGGCATTAACAACAACACCCGTGGTCATTGTTAATATCAATAATAGAAAATACAGTTTTTTCATGATTTTTATTTTTTACGTTGATATAGTTTTTAATTAGTGCAATTTAGCTCGATTTTAGTTTTATTAGCGTGATTATCAGCAATCTAAAAAGTGATAATTATCATTTTATTCAATAATAAGGAGATAATGTTTCGTCATTTATGTCTATTTAACCCGACCTTCAAAGAGCATATTTATTATTCCATTTTCCCAGGCAATCTATCGGGTATATCCAGTCGTGCAACGCCGATGCGGTTATCCGCCATACCGTAATACACATCAAAGCGTTGCGGTTGTCCCAGGTCGTCGCGCCGGTCTATTCCTGTTGGGAATACTACGTTGGCGATCACCCCAACCTGTTCTTCAGGTAGATCCGGAGACAATACAGGGCTCGGCGACCTGTACAATATCCTTTCCGGATGTTCTTTATCCAGTATCATCAGCCCGGCAGCATACCGCAGCTCATGGGCATCATCTTTGGTGGGGCGCATATCGCTTACGCCATGATATAAGATGAGCCAGCCCAGTGGGGTTAACACCGGCGGCGTTCCCGCACCGATTTTAAGACTTTCCCAGGGTGCCGATGGGATCGCCAGCGGCTGATTGGACTCAAACCTTGCTAAATGCCTGGGTTTAGCCGGGTCCATTTTGATATGGCAATAGGATATCCAGATGCATTCATGGTGATCCCCTATTCTGCGGTTAATAGATTTCAGCATTGTATCTTCAGGCCTCGTGCCGGGAAAAAGTGGTCTGTGAAGCATAGCCATGGAGAGGTGGTTATGCTTGCTAAGCACCCCCATTGGAAAAATACAGGCGTCCTTGTTATCGATCCCGTTAAACCGAATTTTTTTATACGGTAAAAATTTCGCCAGGCCTAAACGTTCCCAGCGGATCAGGTCTGTTGATTGAGCCAGCGCAATACGGGGGCCATCTGCCGAAAAAGCAGTATAGGTCATCATATACCGCCCCAGTGTTTCGACAAAGGTTATACGGGGATCCTCACAACCGCCGCCTCCGGGACGTTTTTCATAATCCTCTTCCGGCTCCAGGGCAATGCCCAACCGGTCAACACCACAGGGGTCGCCCTTTTTGTCAAACTTGACCCGCGCGATCCCAATGCGGGAATAATTTCCCTTAGCCACCAGGCGGGGGAACAAATAAAGTGCTCCGTCAGGCCCGCGTACTGCGGCCGGATTGAGCACGCCCCCGATCTCCATATCATTACCCGGTTCGGGTACCATTATTGTGCCGAGGCGGCGTAATTTAAATGCGCTCATGATGATCCATTTGATGTTTAATCGCCCAACAGTTATTTTTTAACCCTTTTTATAAGCCATGATGATTTGTACCTCTCCAAAGAATGTCTTAAAATGCTCACTGATCGTGATCTTTTTAAAACCCGCCTCATTAATTAACCCCGGAAGCTGCCCTTTGGCGTTTGCTGCCGTTGATTCAAACCCGTCAAGGATCCTGATCATGTTAAATTTAAACCTTTGCCAGGCAGATGCTGAACGGCCAAAATCAGCTATGATCAGCTGCCCGCCGCTTTTTAAGATGCGATAGATTTCTTTTAGGATGACTGATTTTTGTGAACTATAAATATGATGAAATACGAGACAGGACACGATGTCAAAAGAAGCATCCTTAAATGGAAGTCTTTCCCCGTTATACCTGATCAGGTTAATATCGGCCATAGTCTTGCTCGTTCTCTCCTTAGCCCCGTTGAGAATGTCTATATCCACGTCAACACCCGAAATATTGGCTAAAGGATGGGCAGTTTTCAGCATTATGGTAAGCGTACCCGAACCGCAACCAAAGTCGAGAATGTCTGACGGCGTTGATACTTTTATTTCACTGATCAAAGCCGTTTTGATGGTTTCCTCCGGCATCGTAAGCTTTAGTAAACGATCATAAAACGGGGTTAACCAATTAAAGCTCAAGGCGGGAATAAATTTCGGTGCGGTTGGTGTATTGCTCATCTTTTTATTCATTAATAGGTGATTGTTAAACCGGCGCCTGCTCCCATATCACTATCGTAATGCGTTGAAAAGGAGAAATACTTAGTTACAATATACCGCAGCCCGGCAGCATATTCCTTATCGGTATTGATCATAATGTTAAAGCGAAGGCGTTGCGTCAGGGGGATGTCTTCGCGGCCTAACTGAAAGCGCAATTTACCGTTCGCGTCAATGCGCATATCAGCTACAAATAACATCGGCAGCGTATAGGCCAGGCCCGCAACCACTGTATGACGGTTTTCTTTGTTGCTAACCTGCCCGAAGAGGTTTTTGTAATCGCTGCCAAAAATATTCTTTTCATCAGGATTGAATTTTTTGTAATGATAGTCAAAGCCCACGTAAGGGAACAGCCATTGGTTCCTGCCTATATATCGGCCGAACGTCGTTTCGCTTTCGTACCCCATCATGGCATCCGTACCCAGGTGCCACATGGTAGTTGCTTTCCAGCGGGTACTGCCCAGCATCAACTGCCCGTCTGTGCCATTGCTTTCCAAACCGACCTTTCCCATCAGGTGAGGCATCTGGTCGTCCCAGAATAAACTGCGCTGTGCAAATTCCGGATCGGGAACATCCGGGTTAGGCGGGGAGTCACTGTAACTGAATATGCGGCCCATTCCGCTCATCATATGGTAAAGGATATGGCAATGAAAGAACCAGTCGCCCCCCGGTTCGTTAGCCGCAAATTCAATGGTGTCCCTTTCCATGGGCATAATATCGATCACATTCTTCATCGGGGCGTTCTCACCCTGCCCGTTCAGCACCCGGAAGTCATGCCCGTGCAAGTGCATCGGGTGCCGCATCATACTATTATTATATAAAATGATCCGCAAGTTTTCCCCTTTTTTGATCAGGATCTTATCAGACTCGGAAACGGTTTTGTTATCCAGCGTCCAAACGTAACGGTTCATATTGCCCGTCAGGTCGAACTTCAGCTCTTTCCAGGGCCCGTTTGACAGTGTTGTCTTATTCGGGTCGCGCAGCATGCTGTAATTAAGGGTGACCAGGTCTGCATTGGCCGTAGCCATATTCATGCCTGACATACTTTTATCAGTCGGTTCCTGCACGGCCGGCATAACTTTCTGTTCCTTTTTGGCGGGTTTTTCTTCACCGGTTATCTCCGGGTACATCACGGTATTCATATCCATGGTCTGGTTCTGCATTTTCATGCCGTCCATTTCAACCATATTGCCATTCATGTCCATCATGTCATTCATCATTTTCATCCCGGCGAAATACTTCAGCTTCGGCATCTTGCCGGCATAAACCTTATCACCCGTACCCAGCCAAAGTGATGCGGACCGGGTCCGGTCCTCAGGTGTCACCAGGAACTCATAACTCTTATTCTCGGGCAGCGTCACCACCACATCGTAAGTTTCCGAAACGGCCACGATCAGCCGGTCGACTTCGACGGGTACCACATCATTGCCATCGGTCGCGACCACGGTCATTTTACCGCCCGCATACTTGAGCCAAAAATAGGAGGATGCGCCGGCGTTGGCGATACGCAGTCTTACCTTATCACCCGCCTTAAATTGCGGTTGCTCACGCTGGTTTTTCCCGTTGATCAGGAACTGATCATAGTAAACATCGCTGACATCCATCGCATTCATTCGCTTCCATTCATTGTCTACCTTAGTTTTAAAATGACCGCTTTGGATGGCCTCCAGGTAACTTTGGGTTGTACCCTTTTTAATAGCGAACCAATCCGTGGCTGCATGCAGGCTGCGCTGTACCTCTTTGGGGCTCATATTGGTCCATTCACTTAAAACGAGCGGAATGGTGGGGATATCCCATTCCTCCCGTTTGTTCATGATAAAAGCGCCGTACATGCCGATTTGTTCCTGTAAGCCGGTATGGCTGTGATACCAGTGTGTGCCATGTTGTTTGATCGGGAACCTGTAAAGATGTGTTGCGCCTGGCTTGATAGGCATTTGCGTCAGGTTCGGAACGCCGTCATAACGGTTGGGCAGGAACAGCCCATGCCAGTGCAGGGAAGTCTCTTCTTTGAGTTTGTTGTGTACATAGATCTCTGCTGTATCGCCTTCGGTAAATGTAAGTGTGGGCATAGGGATACTACCATTGACCGCGATGGCCCTTTTCGGTTTTCCGCCGTAGGTCACCGTCGTGTCGGCAATATACAGGTCGTAACGCACGGTACGCGGAGGAAATTTAGCTGCGACAGTTTTAATAGGTTCCAAGTGGACCTTCGCTGCCGGGCCTGCTGGCATATCCATATCATCCATTTTTACGCCCTGTTTCGTGCTGTCCGTCACCGGCATCTTCATACCGTCCGGCATTTTCTTGATATTTGGCTGCTCTTTGACCAGTTTCATGCCGCATTTAGGACAATTCCCGGGTTGGGCTGCATGGATCTCAGGGTGCATCGGGCAGGTATAACTTACGGCCTTCGTCGCCGGATTTGTACTCATTGGCACATCATCCATCTGCATGCTTTTTTCCTTCACGGGCATGTTCCGGACGGCAGCTTTTTTAGGAACTGCCTTTGGCTTTTCTTTAACCAGCTTCATACCACATTTAGGGCAATTGCCCGGTTTGGTAGCGTGTATCTCCGGATGCATGGGGCAGGTATAGGTAATTGGCTGCTGTTTTTTCATATCCGCCATGGTTTGCATGTCGCTCTGCGCAAAAGCTATCTGCTTCAGGCAAAGTATCAGCACCGCAATCAGTATTTTCTTCATTTTTATTTTTCTACAGGCTATCCGACGTTTGTTTAACCCAGTTCATTAATTGTGCCTTTTCCGTTTGGGAAAGTATCGCGTTACGGTGCAGCAGCGTGTAGGAAGACAGCGGCATCGACCCCTCTTCCAGGCTTTGACCGATCGCACGCAGTTTGCTTCGTTGCTTTCGTGCCGTATAGGTTCCGAAAGTATTGAAGTTCAGTTCGGCCTTACCGTTCCTGACATGACGATCCATCATTAGCCTCACCGGCTGCAGTCGGGCATACCAGGGGTAATCGGTTTGGTCGCTGTGGCAGTCATAACAAGATCTTTTCAGGATCACGCTCACATTCGCAGGGATCTTATACACCCGGTCGATGGCATTGACAGCCGTGTTACCCGCCTCGTTATGGTCGCGCGGGATGAACTGAAGGGCGATCAACAGCAATGTACCGATACCCAGCAAAGGTTTTAGCAAGCGCTTCATGCCTTATTTGATTTCTTCTTTAATAGAACCGCAGGTCGGCATTTGAGCACCCAGGTATGGGTTTTTGATCGCTTCGGTTTCGCTCAGCCAGTTAGCCCCTTTGTTGTGGTTATACATCGGGCAATGATCAACGTACAAGGGTTGTCCGGCGCCAAGTAGTTTAACCAGGTCGACCATATCCTGGCTCAGCATCTCGAAATGCTCCCGCTGATGGGGTAAATTCCCAGCGCTTTTACCAATATGTTCAGCCATTTCTTTGGCATCACCTTCGATGTCAGCAAAAGATTTCTTTTGAGCTGCGTTCAAAGCGGTTTGATCAAATTCTGTGAAGCCTTGTGCAAGCGCTTTACCGGCTGTTGCCGCCTGGTTGCTGTTATCGGCGGCAAGCGCATTTTTTAATTGCAGGTAATTATCCAAAAGACCTTTTACCGCTGTTGCAGAGCGGCCTTCAGCGGCCGGTTTTTTTGTCGCGGAAGCCATCCCGGTGGAATCAGCAGAAGTGGCCGTAGCAGATTTATTGGCATTATTGCAGGCCAGCACGGTTAACGTGGTTGCCACAAATGCAGCTATAATGATCAGATTTTTCATAACGGAAAATTTAAGGGTAAGGGAATAGCCCTGCCAAACGAAGCCTATTCGCCAGCAGGGTCGTTCAATTTTGTCGGTAATTATTTATTCAGGGTTTCGCTCACCTTGCCGCAGGTCAGCATCTGGCTGCCGTAATACGGGTTTTTGATCGGCGCTTCTGCCGATAACCAGTAGCTCTTTTTCATCGGGCAGTAGTCATAATAAACAGCCTGGCCGGTCAGTTTGACCGCTTTGGCCAGTTTAAAGAAGTTAGCGGATAAATCGGCAAAATGCTCCCTTTGATGGGCGATATCCTTGCTTTCAGCGATATGCCTGGCATCGAGCGCCAATTTTTCCTGCAATGACATAAAAGCATTCATATCAGCCGCAGGCAATGATTTCATGTTCACAGCGCTCAATAGTTTGCCGAATTCGGCAGAACTGGCCGCAGCATCCTGGCTGCTGGAAGCAACAAGCGCGTTTTTTACGCTGTAATAAGAGGTCAGCAGTGGTGTCAACGGGCTTGGTTTAACATCCTGCGCGAAAAGTTGTTGGGTAATTGAGGTCGCGATCAGCGCGGCCATTAAAAGTATTTTTTTCATGATCTTTGAATTTGATTAAACAGTAATAGCAATAAAAGGGCATGGAAATGCCACGATAGGTTATACTATTGTTATCAGATCAGGAAACTCTGTATGACGACCCGGATATCTTTGTCCGGTGGCCGCTTTTTCTCCCCCGTAACCATCAATTTGGCTACGTAAAGACTGGTCGGGGCAGTAAGAAAAAAATCAATGGGCTTGCTGACGTAAGTAAACGAAGCAAGCGGTAATATATGATTGCCTGCCGGTACTTGTTTTGCCAGGGAAGCAAAGTTATTAACGGCACCCTGGCAACAGGTTTCGTTTGGAGCGAGGACGGCACTGCTGGCTATTTGTGCGTGAGTAACGGATTCGGTGGCGTGCCCATGTTCGTGATGTCCTGTCAGCTCGTGATGATCCTCATGCATCATATGCAAAGCACAACAGAACCCGGTAACCGTGTTCAGGAGGAATACAACCAGCAATATTAGCGCTTTACCTTTCATTACGATACAAACTTAAAAATTAACGCGGCGGCAGATTTATATAATTCCGTCATTTTTTTATATTTTGACGTGAAAGTTTTCAAATAGCTTTTCTTGCTATTTTCTGCATAATCGCATGGTCATCGCCGAATTTGCAAAGCGCATCACAATGCTGCCTCAAGTCTGAAAAGCAGATGTATTTCATCTCCATATTTCCCTGCCGGATCGATGGCCTGGAGAGCTGCATGATGACATCTTTTTCACGCTGGTCGGGAACCACCAGATAAAGTACTTCTTCCTTATTATTTAAGCTGCAGCTCAGATCGGTTAACCGCAGGATGCCGGAATAGATACTGGTGCTTTTTTCTACTTCAAACGCCGCGATCACTTTTGATGTGGCCTTTTGAAACCAGAGCACATCGATCAGCTTTACGGTATTCAGCACTTCCTTGTCCAGGTCCATCTGCGGAAAATCGGCCAGGGAGATGAAGCTGAACTTATTTCCACCCCACTCCCTGGAGCGATCGTTGGATGCGGCGATCACATCATATCCGAGGGAGTGCCCGATCTTTAGCAAATGATACTGCATTTCATTGTGTAGCTGTTCATCCGCAGTTTCCGTACTTTTTTCCTTGTGGCGCTTTTCGATAAGTTTTTCCAGCCGGTTACGCTCTATCTCTGACAAATACTCATCCTTGCCTAAAAGCAACTTTTGGGTACCGATCTCGAAAAGCAGGCCTGCAAAAGCACCGGTATCCAGGGAAAGTTCGTTACAGTGCTTCCGGTTAGTGTCCATAATAACTTCCCTGATCTTCAGATATTCGCTCCAGCTGCCTAACTTTTTTTTATCCTTAAACAGGTAATTAAATCCGTTGATGATCGCGGTGTTAAACGGCGGCATCCAGGTCGGGTGAAGAAAATACAGGATACTTGCCACGGCCGGTCCAAGGCCCTTTATTTTGAGCGCGTCCAGTTTTTCGATTTCTTTGATCACCTGTTCTTCGTTTTTGGCGTGGATACAGTTCTCCAGGAACTGCCCGAATGCGATCTTGTTCGCCTGGTTCTCATAAATGTCCGGGATCCTTAATTTGGGCTTCCAGTAAAACGGATGGGATGCGCCCTCGAATACCTGTTTTTGTTCTGTGATGCAGGAAAGTACGAATTCAAGCGATGTGCCTTTAAAGTCATTGCCGAAACGTTTGGTCTTGATGTCGTCAATGACCTGCAGTACTCCTCTGCGGATCGAGCGAAAAGCTTTTAAGCGTTCTTCGTTATTGATAAACCAGGTATTATATACCGATTCCTGGTCATTCTTGTATTGATTGATGATGGATTGCAGGTGTTCGCTCATTGCGGATAAAATTGAGGTATCCGCATAAAACGGATACCCTAAATAACAAGTTTAAATAGATAATAACAATAGGCCTAAAATAACCTTCGCTTTATAATTCTCTTAAGGCCAGGATGCGTCGGAGAATTTCTGTTACGAGCTCCTGGTCTCCAAGCGAGCCGCTGTCAATGTAAAACCGGGATTCATCTTGAACTACCATATGCGCGGCGATCGTCCCGTTGATTTGGATATCAAAACCAGCCCCGTTCTGTACGATCCCGATAACATCATCTTCCGGCCCAAAGAGAAAATAAGGCGAAATATTATACAAGGGATGTTGCATGATCGCGGCAAGCTGTTCATCGCTCATGTATAAGGCACTTTGGGGGTCGTTCAGGTCCCCTTCCCTAAGGACCGGGTGATTATCTGCCTCGTCAAACCATTCTTCAACATGTTCCTGAATGATGTTTACCAGCTGCGTAATTTCCATTTCGCAAAGTCCATCGCCTTCATAACGCCATTCGTAAAAATTTTCGTTCAAAAAACGGAGACTGCCTGCGAAGGCCATATAGGCATCTATATCCAGCTCCCGCGGTGGCGGCGCCAGGTCCTTGGGGATCATATGGAAAAGACGGAAAACGCCGGTTATACTGATCCGTCCGTTCACGCCGGGCTTAGTTTCCGGGACGATCTTTATTTCCGCAATGGTACCTGAGGGCTTGTGGATGTTGTAGACAATATGCTGATTCATACGACCTCCGGCTTTTTAAGGTTTACAAAAGCACAACCGCAGGTATCAGCCAACAAACAGGCGCGGTAAGTGAAGATCAAAAGTATTTTATCTCGGTCGATGCTGACCGGAACGAAATGCATATCCGGCACGCTCCCCGATTGGAAGAGTGCCGCATTTAAAATAAAATGTGGGTTCATCGTAATAATTCAAGCTAAAAATGAGATAATGGTTATCCTGGCCGGCGGGTTCCGGCAAAAGCTTGAATCAGATCAGAAGGGAACGGGATAATATGTAAATAGGGTAACTGGATAAAAAGGGCGGCCCGGTTGCTCTCGGCCAGCTAAGGACAGGCAAAGTGAACTCGGCACGATATACCTCCCACACCTTTTGACTTGGAATCACCCCTGTGACGATGTTTGTAAAATCGAAGACAGGATCGCGGCTGAAATTTTCACTGACTACGTAGCTGCCATGATGATAGCAGCAATGACAGTCTCCGCTCTTGCACAGTTCATCATTTTCTCCGCCTTCTTCCTCACTGCCGCTGTGTGCAGCTTGTTGTTGAATGGAAAAACGTTCGGCAAGCAGGTCAGTTGCACAATGAAGCGCACATGCATAAGCTCCCGTCGTCAACAGCAGGTAAAACGCGGTAATACATAAGGTGCATATCTTTCTCATTCGGCGAGCAGGCAATACGGGTTAAAGATAGTAGTTATTGATCAAATTCTTCCAGGTCACCGTTTTGATTGATAAAAGTTGGCAGGCAGCAAAATCTAGCCTGCCAACGGAGCGGTATTCTATAAAAGTTTAACGGAATCCTGTAAAGATGCAGCTGCGCGCTATACATAACTTTGTAGGCTAAACAGAGAAAGAATGTCACCTGCAACCATATACACCCAGACTTTTCCGGTTACCGGCATGACCTGTGCCGGCTGCGCATCGAGCGTCGAATCGATGCTTGGCGCCCAAAAAGGTGTTGAAAAAGCTGAAGTTAATTTTGCCACCCAGTCGGTAAAGGTAGCTTACCACCCGGACCTCATCCGGCCGGAAGGCTTGCAGCTTTCCGTACAGTCGGTTGGTTACGACCTGATCATTGACACGGAAAACGGGAAAGAAAAAAGCGAACAGGCACAACAGGCCCATTACCATGCGCTGAAGAAAAATATCATATGGGCCGCTGTCCTTACCCTGCCGGTTGTCCTGATCGGCATGTTTTTGATGGACATTCCTAATGCCAATTATATCATGCTGGTGCTGACCGCCCCTGTGCTGTTCATTGCGGGCAGGAATTTTTTTACCGGCGCATGGAAACAGGCGAAGCACGGCCGGGCGAATATGGATACGCTGGTAGCGATGAGTACCGGGATCGCCTTTTTATTCAGCGTGTTCAACACGGTATACCCGGAGTTCTGGCACCGGCAGGGCTTGCATCCGCACGTTTATTACGAGGCAGCATCGGTCGTGATCGTATTTATCATGCTGGGAAAATTGCTGGAAGAGCGGGCGAAATCTAACACCTCTTCCGCTATCAAAAAGCTGATCGGGCTACAGCCGAAGACGGTATTGCTGATTACGCCGGGAGGTGAAAAAATTACGCCTGTGGAGGGCGTAAAGATCGGCGACCTGCTACTGGTCCGTCCGGGGGAAAAGATCGCGGTAGATGGAATTGTTGAACAGGGCAGTTCTTACATAGACGAGAGCATGATCAGCGGTGAACCCGTTGCGGTGGAAAAAAAGACAGGGGACCGCGTTTTCGCAGGAACGATCAACCAAAAAGGCAGCTTTCGCTTTAGTGCAGAAAAGGTCGGCAGTGAAACTTTATTAGGGCAGATCATTAACCTGGTGCAGGAGGCGCAAGGCTCAAAAGCGCCGGTGCAACGCCTGGTCGATAAAATCGCCGGGGTATTTGTACCGATGGTGATGCTCATTGCACTGTTGACGTTAGGAACCTGGCTGCTGTTTGGCGGGCAGCAAGCCCTGACACACGGTCTTCTGGCGATGGTGACCGTACTGGTGATCGCCTGTCCCTGCGCGCTGGGACTAGCCACACCGACAGCTGTCATGGTCGGTATCGGCAAAGGAGCCGAGAACGGCATCCTGATCAAAGATGCTGAAGCGCTGGAGCTGGGATTTAAGGTGGACGCCATCGTCTTTGATAAGACCGGTACCATCACTGAGGGTAAACCCATGGTCACCGACCTGATCTGGGCAAAACAAGCGGCCGGTGAAAAGACTGCTTTAATGTCAATATTGTTTTCCCTGGAACAGCAGTCCGAACATCCGCTGGCGACCGCTATAGTCAACTACCTGAAGGAACAAAACATCCCCGCTGCGGCGTCGGGTTACTTCAACAGCCTGACAGGACGGGGCATTGAGGGCCTGTTCGATGGGCAGCCTTTTTTTGCCGGCAACCTTAAACTGGTGGAATCCCGCAAGACGATTGTGCCAGATGAACTTCGTGTTGCCGCAGAAGAGCTTTCCCGGACCGGGAAAACGGTGATCTTCTTTGGTTCCGGTTTAACGGCACTGGCCATTGTCGCCCTTCAGGACCGTGTAAAAAGCAGTTCCGCCAAAGCCATAGCGGAATTGAAAGCCAGCGGTATAGCCGTTTATATGCTTACGGGTGACCAGGCAGCCACTGCAGAGCATATCGGAAAGGCAGCCGGAATCGGCGATATCATCGCCGGCGCGATGCCGGCTGATAAAGCTGAGTTCATTAAGACTTTACAGCGCAAGGGAAAAATAGTGGCCATGGTGGGGGATGGCATCAACGACAGCCAGGCGCTGGCACAGGCAGACCTTTCTATCGCAATGGGACACGGCTCGGATATTGCCATGGATGTAGCCAAGATCACGCTCGTATCATCGGACCTGCTCCAGATCACGAAAGCCCTGAAATTGTCACGGCTGACGGTAAGGACGATCAGGCAGAATTTATTCTGGGCATTTATCTATAACCTGATCGGCATACCGCTGGCTGCCGGTATACTATACCCGGTGAACGGTTTTTTACTGAACCCGATGATCGCTGGTGCCGCAATGGCGCTAAGTTCGGTATCAGTGGTCAGCAACAGCCTGCGGCTTAAAATGTCAAAAATTACTTTTTAATTAAAAACACAAAAATGGAAACTTTAAAATTCAAGACCACCATCAAATGCGGTGGCTGCATAGCAACGGTTACCCCCGTTCTAAATCATTTAAGCGGGGTTGAAAAATGGGAAGTGGATACCGCAAACCCCGATAAGATCCTCACAATAGAGGCGGGCCCTGGTTTGGAGCCAAATGAGGTGATCGCCGCATTGGCAGCCAGCGGATACCGTGCGGAATCCATATAAATAAATCCCTCTCCGGGTAACCTCCTGAACCAAAGGCTTCAGGGGGTTATTTGATTATCCGGAAAATACACTAAATTTAAACAATTGTAACAGTTTAATGTACTATTAGTTAATGAGAAGATTCGGTGCTTTTACGCTGGCTGCGTTTTACCTGTTGTTGACAACAGGTATGTTCGTATGCTTGGTACATTGCGGCGCCGAATATTTTTTTGGAACACCCGGGCATGAATTAGTCGTTCATGAGGATGATGACGACGATGATCATGACCATGAAGCGGTGCCTTCCGCCGGACAGTATGATCAGCACAAAAAGGGAGAATCACACCACCATAAGAAATCCTGCGGGGAAGGCAAAGATTGCAGTTGCTGTAACCGGCACGACAACTATGTAGTTAAAGAAAACACTTCCGGATCACTCGAATTTCAATCGTTCGCCATCCAGGTCATCCTATTCCCGATACCTTACCAGGCATTGCCACCGGTACCCGGCGTATATGAGGCCAAAGTATCCTGGCTTAACGCGACCGGACCGCCTGGGGCGACGAGGCCTCCGCTATTTATTAAATACCGATCCCTTCTGATCTGATTCAAGCTTTGCCGCCTTCTGCGGCCTGAAGAATTATTGCCTTCACTTTTCTTTTAGCTTGAATAAAACATGACATTATATATTAAAAATATGGTTTGCGACCGCTGCATCATGGTCGTTAAACAACAGCTGGAAAACCTTGGGTTCCGGGTCGATTCCATTGTGCTGGGTAGCGCCGTTGTCCAGCCAGGACCGGATGCCATTCAATTAAGCGCCATTTCTTCCGCATTAAAACTGCTCGGCTTCGAGCTGATCGATAATGAAAAGGACCGTGTGGTACAACGCATCAAGGACCTGATCATAGAAAAGATACATCACAGCGACCTATCGGACAGCCACCTCAGCTTTTCGGACTACCTGTCTGATCAGCTGCATAAGGATTATACTTATCTCAGCCGGATGTTCTCGGAGTCGGAAGATACCACTATTGAAAAGTTTATTATTCAGCAAAAGATAGAAAAGGTCAAAGAACTGCTGGAGTATGGCGAACTCAATATAAACGAGATCGCCTGGAAGATGGGCTATAGCAGCAGCGCTCATTTGTCCGCGCAGTTCAAAACGATAACCGGGTTAACGCCAAGCCAGTTCAAAGCATCCGGGCACAGGCAGCGTAAAGCCATTGATAAAATTTAAAATCTATCGTCCTATGAAAAACTTAATGATCACCGCAGTCCTGCTTTTAGGGCTCACTTCTATCGTGTTCGCTCAAACCATGAACATGAATGATACGACGAAGGCCAAAAAAGATAAAAAAATGAACATGCCAATGAAGCATGACGGGATGAAAGGCATGAAAATGCCGGACACCACCAAAAAGGTAAAAAGCAAAAAAATGGGTATGCCAATGAACCATGACCATATGAAAGGCGTGAAGATGAAAGATTCTTCCATGTCGGGCATGGATATGGGCGGCATGAAAATGGATGATATGTCCATGAAAATGATGAGCAGTTCACAGTCGCTTAACTTGCCCATGACCAGGGACGGATCGGGTACCAGCTGGCTGCCGGATGCTTCGCCTATGTATGGTATAATGCTGAACAGCGGCAAATGGAGCTATATGCTGCATGGCAATATCGCCCTGCGTTATACCAAACAAGACCTTGGCAATAAGGGCAACCGGGGCGACGACAGGATCGATGCCCCCAACTGGTTCATGGGTATGGCGCAGCGTAAGGTGGGCACAAACGGCCTGCTGCATTTTAACCTGATGATGTCCCTCGACCGCCTGACGGAAGGCGGTGGCGGATATCCGCTCCTGTTCCAGACTGGTGAAAGCTGGAAAGGTTCTCCGCTGATCGATCATCAGCACCCACACGATCTTTTTTCCGAAGTATCAGCGAGCTATGCCTATGCCTTTTCCAAACAGACCGACCTGAGTATTTATGTAGGCTACCCCGGCGAGCCGGCGTTAGGCCCGGTGGCTTTTATGCACCGGCCCTCTGCGATGTCCGATCCGGATGCGCCGATCAGCCACCATTGGTCTGATGCGACGCATATCACTTTCGGGGTGGCGACCATCGGTTTCCGGTTCTATGATTTCAAGATCGAGGCCTCGTCTTTTACAGGCAGGGAACCTGATGAGAATCGTTATGACTTTGACAGGCCGCGATTTGATTCCTGGAGCGGACGTTTAAATTATAATCCTTCCGCCAATTGGGCGCTGCAGGTTTCCCACGGCTATCTCAAGAGCCCGGAGGAGCTGCACCCGGATGAAAATGTTTACCGTACTACGGCCTCGGCTACTTACAGCCTGCCTTTCGGCGATGAGAAAACGTTCAATGCGACAGCGCTGTGGGGCCTGAATAAAATACCGAACCACGCGGGCAATAATTCGGCCTTGCTTGAAGGAGACCTAAGACTGAAAAAGCTGGCGATCTATGGCCGTTACGAATTTGTGCAGAAGACCACGGAAGAACTGGTATTGAATCCTGCGATTTATGGCGATGATACCATTTTCCCGATCAATGCGATCACCCTTGGGCTGAATTACGACCTGTTTAAGATCGGTCCGCTGAACCTCGCCGCAGGGGGGCAACTGACTTATTATGCTGCCGGTAACAGACTCAACAGCCTGTATGGTAAAAATCCGATGGGCGGCGAGGTCTTCCTGCGGCTTTACCCCCGGATGATGAAAATGTAATATGTCTAAAATGAAGACCGGCGGGCTCGCTGCCGTCGGTCTTTCCTAAATAACTAAACCTTAACACGTATGAAAAACAAAGAAGAAACTAAACAAAAAATCATCAACGCGGTTGGTGAAATTTTTAAAGCCGAAGGCCGGGAAGGGTTGAATTACGCAAAGATCGCTGCCAGGGCGGGTGTGGACCGGGGACTGATCTACCGGTATTTTGGAAAAAACATTGATAAACTGGTTGAAGCCTATGTCGTGCAAAAAGACTACTGGTTAAAATTTGCGGAAAAGATAAATGCCGAAGTCAGCAAAAATACACACGAGAGCAGCAAGGAGCTGATCATTGACATTTTACTTAACCATTGGCGATACTTCTCAGTTGAAACAGAAATGCAGCAACTGATCTTATGGGAATTAACAGGGAAAAGCGATTTAATGAGAAGTATTCACAACACTAGAGAACTGATGGCCCAGCCGATCATAGAAATGGCGGAAGCGGAATTACAGCATAAAACCATCAAGTTTAAGCCCATTGCAGTCCTGTTATTAGGCGGCATATATTATGCCAATATTCACGCGCTGCATAACGGAAAAATCATTTGCGGAATGGATGTGAAATCAGAACAGGGACAGGCTGATATATTAGATGCAATTAAACAGATTATCGAATGGATTTATATGTACGGCAGCTAAGGTATCTCGAAATGTAATAAGATTGAAAGGTATGGTGGGCGGATTAACCGGACTGATCAGGTAGTAGAATTCCTTTGCAAACGGTCGTTAAGACATCGCACGGATCAACATTCATCGCCATCGCGATCTTATATAATTCTTCTACGGTTAGCCTCGTTGTGTTGCTATTTGAAAGTTGGGTCAACCTCGCTTTGCTGATACCTGAACGGCGGGATATTTCTGCCTTATTCACTGACTTCTTTGATAAAAATAATCCCAGCTCTGTCATTAATTTCTAAATCCTAAATAGTTATATAGAATTAATGTACACCTGTTTAATTAAATGAAATAATTATTTTGATTTTGGATAGATTTTCTATACACTTGTTTAGAAAATAGAAACACCATATGTTATGGTGATGCCCTCTTTTCTCCGGTATGAACCAGTAAAGCAGGTGATGGAACAAAAAATTTTGTCTAGCTCAGAAGAACTTTCGCTTTATATTAACACCATAGAGTCCTTTTTTAAACGGAATTTTCCAAAACTTGAAAAGGATAAGTTCTGGCCCTGGTTCCTGAAGATGCTGACAAACAAAGAATACGATATGAATAACCTGGCCACCCAGGAAACGGAGGAAATATTGTGTAAATTAAAGGAGCTGGGCGATCTGCTTTTTGATCCTCGAAAGGTTCACGACATCAATTGATTTCGGTCCCTGTTTAAACCGGGCGGGCTATGGTAAGCTTGAAATTCAGGTACAGCATATTTTCGGTTAACTTATTTTTCTACCTGGGAATTCTTGGCCTTTTCTTTTTTGCGGCAACCGGAGTTTTTTCAACTTTAGCATACCCGGGCGGGTCTGTTGCTTTTGTGGTAAAGACTTTCGACGCACCCCGTTTCGTGTCGTCGGCAATTCGTACACTGATCTTTCTTTCATCTATGGTTGCGCCGTCCAATGCCTTGATTGCTTGTTCCGCGCCGGCTCGATCGCTCATTTCGATAAATCCATATCCCTGGCTTTCGCCTGTTACCTTGTCAGTAATTATGGTTACTGTGTTTACGCTTCCATACCCCCTGAAAATTTCTGTTAGTTCCAGTTCTTCCATATCGCGAGGAATGCCAACGATAAAAAGTTTAATCATAATACCCAAATATAGCCATGATTTGCCAATCGGGATAATTACACCGCATGAACTGGTACAAATAATTTTTTTCGCATGTCACACTTTTTAATATAAAACGCAATTAAATTAGTTTAACACCTATTTTTCTATTAAGATGAAGCGCAACTTAACATATATACCCCTATTTATTCTAGTGTTTATGGCGGCAAGCACAAAGGCGCAGCCGCCCGTAAAAATTGCTGCGGGCGTTATTTATTTAAATGACGGCACATCGGCGCCAAATGAGAAGAAATATGCACCCTTTATAGATAGTCTGGAGCGGAACCTGAAATCGAATCCGAATGACACCACCAGCTTGTTTTACCGGTCTTTGTTGTATCTGCGCTTTAATAGCGTAGTAGCCATTCCCGATTTATCCAATAGCCAGGCCGCCAATAAATTGTTGCTGGCCAGGAGAATGGCTGACCGGGCGGATAGTTTAAGGATGCAAAGTTTTAATTTAAAAGTGCTGAGAGCTCAAATAGCCAAAGAATTAACAAACCGTTATGCGCCAATGGATCTGTGGCGTTTCACTGAAAAGCAAATAGCGGAACGGAAAAAGAAGTTCGAGTATTTTAAAGGATTGGCCAACGGTTATTATGATAAGCTGGCTTTGATTGACAAAGATAACGCTTACGATTATCAAAGGTTAAAGGTGAAATAATACCATTTGCGACATATTTAAACGGATAATAAGTCCTGCCAATTCCTATTCCTTTCTATGCATGGGCAACCAATGATGGCGAATTCAACAGCCGGTTTTATGCAACGATTACAACAGCGCACAAGTTTTACGCTTAGATAACAATCCATGCAGAAATTGACGCTAATTTCAGCTTTTATTATTTACACCTAATAATCATGAAAACCATAATTGCTGCCACAGACTATACTGAATTAGCCGAAAGCGCTGTAAACTATGCAGCCGCTGCAATAGCCGGGCTGAACAACTACCGGCTTATTTTATTCAATGATTTCACCATTCCCATACACGCGATGAGTGCTGCTGTTTCGGCAAATGAAGTGCAGGAATTGATAGATGAGAATAAAGTATTGCTGGAAGCAAAGGCTTTACTGCTTGCTCAGCAATACGGAATTGAAGTATTACCGGTGACTACGTTTTCGTTTGTGGCCGGTGCCATACAGGAATTGATAACTAAATACGCGCCCGAACTGATCGTTATGGGCATGGAAGAAAAAACGCTCGAACAGGAGCTTTTGGGAAATACGACAACTTCGGTGATCAAAAAGCTGCATGTGCCCGTCCTTGCTGTTCCTGCGAATGTAAAGTACAAGGGCTTAAAAAAAGTGCTATTTTCCTGTGACGTGGTGCATGGTGTATCCGGACAATTGTTGGAACGGATCAAAGAAATCGCCCTGGTCACCCAGGCTGAAGTGGAAATACTTTTAATTAATGAGACCGTGGAGGAATTAAAAGCAAAGGGGACAGATCTGGATGCTTTACGCCGCATTGATGAAGGACTGGAAGGTATTGACTATTATTATAAAAATATCAAATCGGATTCCATTATCCGGGGCATTGGCGGCGAGATAAAAAGAATGGATGCTGATTTGTTGATCATGGCTCCGCAGCAGCATGGATTTTGGGGTTCAATGGTACACCGGAGCAAAACACGCATTATGGCCTCGGGATTAAATATACCCTTGTTATCTTTTCCCGTCTGAATATCGCAGTAAATGATAATTGCTTTTCAATTTTAATAAGAAAGCAGATTTTTTTGGGATAATAACGGGTAATTAATGCGCGTGAATCGCTTGCAGCCTTTCCTTAAAAGAATTGGCGATAACTGCTTTTATAAAAGGCGAGGCATTCTGAAAGGTGGTATGTTCCTTTACGACCGGCAGGTCGAAATGAATCATTAACTTGGCGAAGCATTCATCAGCGAAAGAATTGGAGACAATGTCCACACCGGAAAAATCAAAAACGATCTTTTCCTTTTTTTCTATTCCCTGGATGATTTGTTTGCGCATAGCGGCCCCGGCCACCCGAGTGGAAAGCTGTTTGCCGATATGTGAAAACTCGATTCGCATCATTTTAATTTATACAAAAATACAAATAATTATTACCAAAGTTCATTATCCTCGCCAAAATACTTGTCAATGAAAAAGTCATAATCATCCGGCAGGGTGTGATGAGCAGGCATAATATCCTTATAATCTACCGGAACGTCGGTATTGATCCGGAGCGAAACTAAGGTTCCTTTATAAAAGTCACCTTCATGGATTTCATAATTTCCGTGGGTCGCCAGGAGGTAATGATTACCGGAATAGATTAGCAAGTCGCCGTCGTTTTTTAAGATGAATTGGGATGTTGCAAACAACCCGAAACCTAGTCCCTCACCATTCGTGACCCCGCGTTGAATACATAGATCAAGCGCTTCGGCTTCTGAGGCCTGTTTATATTTGCTTTCGGGATGGGTGGTCAGGGAATGATGGATACCATTCCCATGATCGCAAATGGTCAACCTGATCTCCTGCCTGTTTGGATAGTATTGCGCCGATACCCAGCCGCCGTTTAAGCCGGAATGCACAATAATGTTATCCATGATTTCCCCCAGACAATAAAACAGCAATTGTAAAACTTCTTTATTAATACCGCCATTTTGGTAAAGGATCATATTGAGTTCATCTTGTAAGGGATATAAGGTGTCCCGGTCAAACGACTTCAATTCGATAAACCTTCCTGCGTTGTTTCTTCGGATATAATTTTCTTGAAAGGGGACACCAATCAACGAGTAAAAGTTTATCCGGCTGGCGTAGGTGCTTTGCCCATGTATTGTAATTAATACTTCGATATCATTGGAGCGTAGGTGGTTGATGGCCGAAGCCACTATCAAAAGGCTGTCGGAATGCACCATGCTATTGGATAATGCAATGGTAAGATTAAGCGTATCACCTGGCATCAGTTGATAAGCTGGCGAAAGTATCCGGATGAGTTCGCGGTGAATGATCGGCTGAGTAAAGTTGATAGATAAGGTTAGTTCAGCCATAAGATGGAATTATTCGTTGTTGCTGACAAAGGTACTAAAACGAGCACCAGGTATCGGAGCCACTTGGAATTATCATCAATTGGACACCTCTTTTATTTATTTTCTTCATTGTCAGCAGCTTGCTTTTCGCCCAACAATCCGCTGATATCTCGTTTTTTATAATTCTTAGTTGCCTGTTTCTTTACAACTTTCCATATCAATTCTATATCAGTATTTGTAACGTCAGCGAGTTTTAACAAGTCATTAACAGTGAAATTTTCGGGAGCATTAAACTTAGTTACATAACCGTTATTTCCAATCCCTAATGCAGCAATCATTCCGGTCATATACATTTCACCGATCTCTGCCATAGTATTAACTTTCCCAGTTTCAAATCTTGATTGTATCGAAATTAATGTACTTTTTAATTTTGCGGGATTAACTCGGGGTTTCTTTGCCATAATAAAATATTCAACAGGCCCAAAAGTCCGACCGATAAGTTTAGGTGTTATTTAATAACATTGCTTTCCAAAATAAAAACATCAATTTAGTGTTAAAAAATTTGATTTTGATGTTTATTTATTTATTTTTGATGTGCAATAGCTCGCCAACGACGTATTTACAGTTGTAAATGATGTTATTTTAGCGAAATGCAGTTGTGAATTCTTTATACTGGCATTTGGATTTTGGATCTTGCTTTGAAAATGTAGGAATTTTTAGAGGTGCAAGGTGCAAGAGAAAAGTGCCCATTCATTATCTTTGTCGATAATGGTGGGCTCGCTCTTGTATGCACCTCGGCCTCCTACAGGCTTCAAAGCGTACTTGGGCGGGTTCCACTATTATTTAACCCTCCTCAAATAAACGATTTATAATTTCAAATGATATAACATTTGAAATATGAATCGTTTCCCAAATTACACCTATCAACTTAAAATCTGCGCACCTGAATAACTTTAGTTAAGAAATGGCAACCTTAGATCAGCCATTAGTTAATTTATTTCAGGTTGCCATTTTCTTATCTTTTTCTAAGCAGTAATTCTTTTAATGTCCAATTAAAACATTTATGAAAAAAACTATACTCATAATAGTACTGGCCACGCTTTGCCTAAATTTTCGAGCGCTGGCACAATCAAATATCCTCTTAACGGGCCGGGTAACAGACTCAATAGGTAAGCCATTGCCAAGCGCCACAATAAAAATTACAGCTTCTCAATTGTCAACAACTACAGATCGAAATGGCAACTTCTCAATGACTTCAAAAGTCCAGCAAGGAATATTAAGCATAAGCTTTGTAGGTTACAAATCACAGGAGGTCCAATTTTCAATAAATGAAAAAGGCCCTTTTAACATTCAACTCTATGAAGACTATAATACGCTTAACGAAGTAAGTGTTGTATCTACAGGTTATCAAACAATTCCAAAAGAAAGGGCAACGGGAAGTTTTGTTCAAATTGATAGTGCATTGATTAACCGTAAGATAAGTACAAATATTTTGGACAGAATAGATGGTGTAACAAGTGGTTTATTATTTAATAACAACGGCGCATTTCAATATGGGCAAAGCGAAATTGAAATACGGGGAAGAACCACACTATTTTCCAATCCTAATCCTCTAATTATAGTAGATAACTTTCCATATGATGGCGACCCCTCTAATATTAACCCGAATGACGTACAAAGCATCACAGTATTGAAAGATGCAGCCGCAGCCTCGGCATGGGGATCACGCAGCGGTAACGGAGTAATTGTAATAACTACAAAAAAAGGCAGGCTAAATAGTGGCCCTAACGTCTCTTTCAATATTAATACTACTATCGGTGCTAAACCAAATCTAAACTATCTTCCTCAATTAAGTTCTGCGCAATACATTGGGATAGAACAATATTTATTTAATCAGGGTGTATATGATAATGCCATTAGTACCGGTTATCAGGTTTTGTCGCCTGCTGTTCAAATTTTTTCAGCTTCGAGAAACGGCACATTATCTAAAACAGATTCTGCTTCACAGATTAATGCTTTAAAAGCTATTGACTCCCGTAACCAAGTGGCTAAATATTTTTACCGACCACGCGTTGAACAGCAGTACCAGGCAAGTATCAGCGGTGGCGGCTTAAACCAAAAGTATTTTGTTTCTATTGGTTATGATAAAAATATAAATAGCCAGGTTGGCAACAGCTACGACAGAATAAGCCTGAATACAAACAACACTTATTACTTTTTGAATAATAAGCTGGAATTATTCACCAATCTTGTTTATACAGGAAGCACCTCGAAATCTGCACCTACGTTAACGACTACGAATTATCCTTATGACCAACTCGCTGATGCGAAGGGCAATCCATTATTTATTGAAAATAATCTTAATATTCCATACGCAACGACCGCGGGGAATGCCGGTTTGCTAAATTGGTTATATAGTCCATTGCAAGAACTTAGAAGCGGGTATAGCAATTCGCAAAGCGATCTTACTGATTACAGGATCAATGCTTCATTAACTTACAAAATAATAAAAGGGCTGAAAGCGTCTGCACTATACAGCTACGAAAAGGGATTAACTGACTTTAACAATCTTAATCAGCTTCAGTCATATTATACCAGAAACTTAATTAATACATATACTCAAATCGATCCCATTTCAGGGGCGGTAACTTACCCAATACCATTAGGCGGAATCTTAAATAAGCGGAGCAATACGCTCTCTTCCAACAACGGTAGGTTTCAAATTGACTATGAAAACTCGTGGGGTAAAAATAATTTAACTGCAATCGCAGGTACTGAAATAAAAAATTATAATTCCTTTACCAACAGTTATACATTATACGGTTATAATTCAGAAACTGCTACCGACGCCAATCAGAGCGTAAACTTCAATACTTATTATCCTTTTTCGTATGGTTATAATAGTGCCTTAGTGCCTGCTAATACATCAGAATTAGGTAATACCAACCGATTTTTCTCTATATATTTTAATGGAGCTTACACCTATGATGAAAAGTACGTGTTATCTGCCAGCGCAAGAAAGGACGAGTCAAACCTATTCGGCGTTTCCGCAAATCAAAAAGGTGTGCCGCTTTGGAGCGCCGGACTTTCCTGGATTGTAAATAAAGAGAATTTTTACAACATTGACTGGCTGCCACAATTAAAGTTACGGGCGACCTATGGCTATACTGGAAATGTTAATACCAGCATATCTGCTTATCTTACCGCGATAAATATTCCTGGAGCTTCCCAAACCTATAATGCTTATTTTACTAATATTGTTAATCCGCCCAATCCTTCTTTAAAATGGGAAGTTGACCGAAATATTAATTTTGGTGTAGACTTCGTCACAAAGAACAATCGTATCAATGGAAGTATAGATTATTGGCGTAAAGGCGGCCTTGATTTGATTGGAAACAGCCCAATATCCCCTCAAACAGGTGTAACTACCTTTACGGGAAATTCTGCAAATACTTTAACTCAAGGTGTTGACTTACAAATCAATACAATTAACCTAAATGGAAAGTTAAAATGGCTTACAACCTTCCTATATAACTATGACAAAAACATAGTTACCGAGTACAAGGTCAGCAATGGAACAAATTATAATATTGTTTCAGCTAACTATATGAATCCTTTAGCGGGGTATCCTTATTACGCTGTTTTTAGTTACAAATACGAGGGATTAACTAACACAGGTGATCCGCAGGGGTTTTTAAACGGCAAAATAAGCACTGATTATACTGCAATTAGTAATTCAACGAACCGCTCTGAATTAGTTTACAATGGATCTGCAACACCTACGTCTTTTGGCAGCCTGAGAAATACTTTTATATACAATAGCTTCGACCTTTCTTTTAACATCATTTATAAACTCGGATATTATTTTAGAAGGACTTCCTTAAATAACGGCGTATTATATTCGGGAGGCCCTCAAAGCTACTTAATGGCCGATTACGGAAATAGATGGCAAAAACCCGGTGACGAAACACACACCAATGTACCAGCGTTAGTGTACCCTGATAATTTAGACCGAGATAATTTATATACCTATTCAAACATCTTAGTGGAAAGGGCTGATAACGTTCGCCTGCAAGATATTCGTTTTGGATACACCTTTAAAAACGTCAAGTATATCCATTTCCGCAATCTAAATTTATTCACCTATTTAAACAATATCGGTATCCTTTGGCGAGCCAATAAAGAACATATTGACCCCGATTATCCTTACAGCATTCCTGCTGTCAGAACCGTTTCATTTGGTCTTAAAGCAGATTTATAACACATTAACTTAAAAAAATGAAAAAGAATATATTCATATGGGGAATTACCATTAATGCGTTATTTACCCTTTTCAGTTGCACCAAATCTGATTTTTTTAATAAAAAGCCTGCAACAAACTTACTTGTGCCAAGTACACTAAGCGATTTTAGAAGCTTATTGGATAATACCTTGGTTTTTAACCAAACGGGCGGGTTAGGACAACTTTCCGCCGATGAATACAGCGTTAACTTTGTCAATTGGCAAACTGCCTCCCCGACCCAAAGAAACGCTTACATATGGGCAAGTGACATTTACCAGGGTGATGTTGCTATTCGGGACTGGAACGCACTTTATCAGGAAATATTCTATGCGAATAATGTATTAGATGGCTTAAGTAAGTCTGATAGTAGTGCCAGTGCCCAAGGGCAGTATTTAAAAGGCTGGGCACTTTTCAACAGAGCCTATGCTTTTTATGATGTAACCCGGGCTTTTTGCAAAGCTTACGATGGCAGTACGGCATCTTCAGATTTAGGAATACCACTAAGGTTGAGTGCAAACATCAATTACATTCAACAGCGAAGTACATTACAACAGTCCTTCGATCAAATAATCAACGATCTTAATACTTGTCTTCCGCTGCTACCTACCGCCAGGCCATCAGCCAATCTCAACCGGCCCTCACAGATCGCTGCATATGCCTTATTGGCTCGTATTTATTTAGATATGCGAAATTACACAATTGCAAAATCGAATGCTGATCAAGCTTTAACATTGTATAATACCTTGATTGATTATAATACAACAAGTAAAACATCATCAACGCCTTTTTCCACGACAAATAATGAACTTATTTATAACTCCCGGCAAACTACTTCTTATGGTGAATTTACCGGCAATTATTCCGGTGCATTGTCCGCTGTTCCCACTGACATCCTTTCTTTGTATAGTCCAAGTGATTTAAGGTTAACCTTGTATTTTTCAAAACGTGCCGATGGTACATATTATAGAAAAAGAGGTTATTATGGCACAGGCCTTTACTGCTTTACCGGCCTTGCGACTGATGAATTATACCTGATTAAAGCAGAATGCCTCGCGCGGCTCGGACAAACGAACGATGCGATAAGTACACTCAATAGTCTTCTGTTAAGAAGGTATCAAACAGGCACCTTCACCAATTTATCTGCCGCCTCTGCAAACGCCGCTTTAAGTACAATTTTGCTTGAACGTAGAAAGGAATTAATGTGGAGAGGGCTTCGATGGTATGACTTAAAACGCTTGAATGCAGAGGGAGCACAAATAACGCTGACACGGTCATTAAATGGCAACAATTATTCCTTACCACCTAATGATTCGAAATGGGTAATGCCTATACCAAAAGATGAAATCGCTTTAAGCGGTATACAACAGAATCAAAGATAGTTAGACTTCTTAAACTTCAAAATATGATTATAAGCATCAAGAAATGTTGCTATTTATTAGTCTGCATTTTGCTCCTATGTTTAGGGCCAAAAATGAATGCTTGCGCAGCCAGCATAAAACAAGCAAGAGTTACCATAGTGGTAAATAACAATGAGTTTCGTCGGGGGCTGGTAATAACCTTTGTAATTTATCAAAATGGGGTAAGTTCGAATCATCCAGTCGCGACAAAATCCTACGTATTAAAGACAATACAACGTGTCAATAGAATCGACGTTCCGCTGTCAACCGATATTAACTATGGAAGAATAGCATTATGGAAGGATTCGGCATCATTTAAGGATTGGGATATTCCCTTAGATAATAGCAATAATCTTTTCCTTTTTGAAAAAAACGACCAGGTAACTATTACGCTTAATTCACACAAATTTGACGCTAAATTTTCAGGTAAGAGTGAAGACAAATTTAAAGATATGTACGCCATTAATAACATTGACTACCTATCTGAGGACTTAATTAATAGGAAGTATAATTATTACATGCAATTAAATGATCGCGAGCATGCAATGAACTCGTTGAAGCAAGGATACGACAGTCTACTGATGGTTAAAAACAGCCTAATAGATTCTGCGAAAACAAAAATCAATGCAAAAGTAATAAGGCTTATCAAGTTGGATAATTGGGCATTTTGTAATCAAAATATAGTAGGTAGATGTATATCTCCTTTTTTGGGGAAAAAACAAATATGGCTCGCCGAGACGAAAGAATTCTATATTCAAACTTACGAGCGCTTTTTCAGGTTGCCCGAAGCCAACGAAGAGGAACTTGCATTTTCTTATTATGTTGGCGACTTCCTTGCATTTCGTTCAAAAGCTTATGCAATCATCAGCCGAAGCGATGTTAAACTGAGCTTCTTTAACGATTTGAAGTTTAAGGAAATAAATGAGGCAGTATCATTGCAGTGCAAAAACGGTATATTAAAGGACAGAGTAATATTAGGCGCATTTTTAAATGTTGACCGTATAAGGGAACCTGACTTTGTTGATTATACCAATAAAGCTGCTCAAGAGGCAAAGCCTTCCAATATAAAAGATGTCCTTATGTCTTTGTATAATGCAAACTTAGTTGGTTCTAAGGCTTATCAATTCTCATTAAATAATGAGCATGACAAGCAGGTCTCCTTAAACGATTTCAAAGGTAAGATTGTAGTTATCGATTTTTGGTTTACTGGTTGTAGCGGTTGTTTAACTTTGGCTAAATCAATGAAACCTATAATTGCGTCCTATACTAATGAGAATGTAATCTTCATTTCTGTGAGTGTTGACCGAAGTAAATCATCTTGGTTGGAAAGTATAAAACAGGGAAAGTACACTTCAGGCAAGGAAGTCAATTTGTTAGCAGAAAACGGGTGGCAATCAAGTATAATACAACACTATAATATCGATGCCTTTCCTACCTTGATTGTAATATCAGAAAATGGAAAGATTCTTTCAACTGCACCACCTGATCCGAGATATAATTTGGTAGCATTTAAAAGGTTATTAGATCAAAACCAATGATAGTAATTAGAAGATTAAAATGAAAAGGGGATGGATTCATCCCCTTTTCATTTAGTTATAAAGTGCGTTGCTCGAACCAGGTGCAGGTGTGATCCAATTATGACTTAGGTAATTGGTGATATCAGAGGAACTATACGTGCTTTGGTTAGGAATATTAGTCTTACCAGTTGCTGTTACAGAATACCCACAGCGCAACGTTTCCGATGTTGCACAATTACCTGAATCGTAGCTGTTGTCTTGCGCAAATACGCCGGCAACACCTTGGTTTTGAAGCAAAAAGTCATCAGTTATCATATGAGCTTTTAATGCCTTATTGTGGAAAGGCGCCAAACTACTTTTAACAGTTGTAAATGAGCTGAACCCGATTGCCAAAGCACCTACCAAAAGGCCTAAGGCGATTTTTTTGAAATTTTTCATTTTCTTAAGTTTTTAAAGATGTATTTAATTTATTGAAGAGCCGGAGGGCAATTATGGCAATGGTTATAAATGCGAGATTGAACCATATATGTTGTCCCCAGCTTAATTTTTCGATGGCGCCTCCGCAATGACACGGTAGGTTCTTTTCCCAAATCATCGCGCTGACGATATAAATCGTGAACGATGCCATAACCGCAAAAAAGCTGTAGAGTCCGGTTTTGGCGGTTTGCGGGATGAGCAATAACAATGCAACAACAATTTCAATTGCAGGAACGGCATAGGAGATGAATACCGCGAAGCCACTAATGAGATGAACCTTGGTCAGGCCTGCTAAAAAACGGGCGTGATCTGTTATTTTGGCATAGGCGGTATAGAGAAATAATGCCATGCATAACCAGCAAATGGCGATTATTATTTTTTCTTTAGCCGGTTCTGAAAGCTGGAACTTGTCGTTTATTATACTTGTACTTTCCATAAGATATAGGATTGACCATCTTTGATTAAATTGGTAATTCGATTACCGGTAGGTACGTAACCCACATTTTTGTTGTTTTCCTGTTTGTCACTTGCTCCTTTCTTTTGTATTACCTATAGCTAGGTAAGAAGTGAATAGATTTAAATTGGTTACTATAAGAGGGGAAGCTTATGGGTTAAATCTAAGGGCAAATTCTTTGCCCGCCTTGTGATCCAAATCACTATTTACAAGTTGATTTTTCACACTTTTTGCGTGCTGTATTGATCGGTTATTGTGATTGAAATCACACCGTTGGCAAGTTTATGGGGGAATTAGTTACGACCGATATAGCGGGTCAGGGTTTCGCGTGTGATGTGCAGGTAAGAGGCAATGATTCTGGAGGGCGCTTTTTTAAAAATGTTGAGGTTGTTTTCGCGGAATAACAGGAACCGTTCTTCTGCTGGTAATGCGATCAACTTTTGTTTTTCGTATTCTTCATGCTGGTACTTGATCAGTATGGCTTTGATTACGGTAGCAATCTCGGGGAATTTGTTATCTAATTCATGTAAGATTATATAGTTCAGGGTGATCAGCCTGCTTTCTTCCAATATTTCGGTATAAAAATAAGAAGGCACATTATAATAACCTTCATAGGAAAATACGATGTCCCCGGCTTTCCAAAACCTAACGGTATGCTCATTGCCATGATGGTCATAGTAATAATTTCTGGCAAACCCACTTTCAATAAAATATAACCTGTTCTCCATTTGCCCGGCAGCATGAATGATTTGGTGGGCTTTGTACTTTTCTTCTCCCACCTTTTCGGATAGTTCTTCTTTTAACGCGTCTGATAATCCGGTAGTGTTTGACAGTACGCTGAATATGGATGCTAAATTCATAGGTATAGTTTTATAAGCCATTGCAAGCCCGTAAACTGATACACTACCATTAAAAACCAAGACGGATTAAATTACAGGTGTATTTAGATGTAAAGGCGATAATGACCGACTCCAATAATTCGAGCAAAATAAATGTTCTTTTTTCTTGAAAAGTGTGACTTGCTTAATTTATTTCGTTTTAATTAATAAAAAATTAACCAAAATTTTACATGTCACACTTTTGAATCTTTTTGTACGGTATTTTTAGGTCTTTACTTATAATGATACCTATGTCAAAAATAAATTTTGAAAGGGCGAGCTTCAAAGATTTTGAGAATATTGAGGGCCAGGATATTTACCAGACCGCGCAGGAATTCAAAGAATACCTGGACTTTTTACGGTCTAACGGACATTTAAATTACAGAATTGAATCATTATCACCTGTTGGCCCGGAAATGAATTTGATATTACCCGGCGACAGTCACCCGACTTGGTGCGTGTGCCTGGTTTCCAACGATTACCTCGGGTTCAGCCAGCACCCATTGGTCAAGGCCGCGGTGATCAAAGGGATCGAAATGTTTGGCACGGGATCGGGTGCGTCACCGGCCATCGGCGGACACTTTGTTTACCACGAACAATTGGAAAAGAAAATAGCCGGATTTTATCGGCGGAGCGATGCCATTTTATATACTACGGGCTATACCGCGAATAGCGCGACCCTGCAATGCATCCTTCATCGGGATGACAGCAATCAAAAAAAGAATGATATCGCCATCCTTGATATGAATGTACATGCCAGCGTCTACGAAGGTGTACTAACGACAACGATAAAAACCTTTCTGCACAATGACCTGGCCATGCTGGAGCATGTGCTTAAAAATGCGCAGGATAAATACCGTACGAAAATGGTCGTTATCGATGGCGTTTATAGTCAGGATGGGGATATCGCACCGATTGGAAAAATTGCTGAACTGACCCATCGTTATGGGGCATACCTGGTCGTTGACGACGCGCACGGTATCGGTGTTGTGGGAGATACAGGGAGGGGCGTTATCGAAACAGATAACGCGTTTGATCAGGTCGATATTATCACCGGCACATTCAGCAAGGCCCTGGGCAATATCGGCGGTTATGTGATCGCCAGCGCGGAACTTATTACGTATCTGAAATTCCAGTCCAAGCAGCACTTATTTTCTACGACGGCAACACCGGCGGTAATGGGTATCCTGAAGGCGATTGACCTGATAGATGAGGAACCGGTTTGGAGGGCCCGGCTTTGGGAAAATATTGATTATTTGAAAAATGGGCTCATCAACCTCGGTTTTGATGTCGGAACCACCGCTTCCGCCGTAATCCCGGTAAAAGTCGGGGACATCCTAAAAACGCTGGAAGCCGGACGGTTGCTTTTAAAAGCCGGTATATATACCAACCCGATCATGTACCCGGCTGTTTCCAAAAAGAATGCGAGGATCAGGATGAATGTAATGGCGACCCACACTACAGCCCATTTGGATAAAGTATTGGAGGCTTTTACCGAAGTGGACAAGGCGCTACATATTTCCAATAAGTACAGTTAAATCCATTTATTAATAATAGCATGATGCAGCAATTACCACTTGAATTTCCGAATATTTATCTTAAATCCCTTATCCTTAATTATTTATTGCAAATGAAAAATTTATCTGAAGTCAGCTATGAATTTACTATCCGAACAGCTTCAGCTTTTTGTGACCGATTCGTTAAATCCGCAGAAATTCGCTGGACACCAAATTTCAAAAAAGGAATTTGAAAATTGGAAAGCTTTTTTATCCGATGAAATTGCCGGTATAAAACACCAAGCCGGCTATTGTCCCCATGCGAACCGGGGAAAGAACAAAAACGGGATCATTTCATTTATCAATCAAATCGTTGATTTAAGCAATGCAGTCAATATTTACCTTACGAAATTACATCCCATCTGGAAAACGCACCCCCAGGCCGAACAGATCAGGGCCAATTACCAGTACACCTGTAATGTGTTCGAAGAACTGATCGCTGCCCTTTGCGGGACCTACCGCTTTGCTGAGGGCCTGGTCAAAATCACCAATTATAACCTGCCGCAGGTTAAAATGCATTTGAAGCAGCAACATCACTTATTAGCGGAACATCTGAATGATAAAGACATTGATGAGCCCTTAAAGGAATTGGCATTGTACGGTTTTTCTCTGCTTATGCAGCGTAAGGAACTCCGGGGAATTGACGAGGCTTATCTGCAGGAGCTGGCCGATATTATTCTGCAAAGGCCGGATTTAGACACCCAGGCGTTTATGGAACTGCTGATCACCCACGATTTTAACCTCCCCGAATTTTTTCACTATTGTGTCAGCACCTGGCGCAAACGCCTGTCGGACATTCCGGGACTGCATGAACAGCAGGAAATGTTGCTGACCGAGAGGGACCAGCTCTATAATTTACATATTGAAAAAGGATTGCAAATGCCAGGGGCATCATCCCTGTTATATGAAGACCTGGACCGGTTCCTTTCCGAGAAGTACGCATTTGCAAAACAATTGCTGAAACTCAGGCGGGACGCAGTGATGGACAAAGAAAAGGCCAAAGCCGGGATACGGTTCCTGATGAATCTACCCGTGCCGCAATTCGGCCTTTTTATCCGGATGCAGATCGAAAAAGGCTTATTGCCAAAAGAAAATGTCGGCGACCTCTTTAGTTTTTTTGCCCTGCACTTTTATACCCCTCACACTTTATTTATGTCTGCGGAAAGCTTACAAAAAAAATCTACGGATGTGGAATTTTCGACTGCCCAGAAAATGAAAGGTCACCTGATCGGGATGCTGAACTGGCTCAATTCAAATTTTAATTTATCCAATTATAATTAAGGCGGCTATAACTGATTTTCCTGGAACTGGCGCAGCAAGCCCTGTTCCTTCAGCAGATCGAGCATATCTGCATACCATGTAAAACTAAATTCCTTATGCTGCTTTAGCCTTGAAAGGTTTACCTTCATGACATCCCCAAGGTTAAATAACCCTAAGCGTTCTGCTTGCTGGATAAATTGATTCCCCACGCCAAGTGTTGAAAAGGAACAATTAAGTTTACTCACTTCTACCATTGTTGGAAACTAATTTACAATTTGAATATATCAAAATTGGTTATTATGATACAAACCTAAAAACAAAAATTATGGATATGAAATATACTTCATACTAAACAACGGATTTGTGTTGCACATTCGTTCTGTGAAGAACGTCCGAAACCAACCACTTATCAACGCACTTGGCCAAAGGGTCAGGATTCTTAGAACCCAAAAGAAACTTTCCATGGAAAGGCTTGCCGAATTATCCGAGATAGATTATCGCCAGGTATCTTATGTTGAACTGGGACAAACTGATGCTTCGATCAGTACCTTATCCGCATTATGCAAAGGTCTCGAAATTACTTTGGCAGAATTAATGGATGCTGAAGGATTGAAATAACCCACTCTTTTATAAATACTTACATATTTTACGCTTTGCGCAAACTGCCATCAGCAACAGGGGGGTGAAAACTTTGTTTCACCCCCTTTCACTGGTTGCGCATCCCCGTATCCGCTTGCTTTGCTTCCATGATCACCACAACGGTGACCGATCAACCAGTTAACCTGGTTATCAAGCGAGCGTTATTTGACATTGGGGGATAAAGCATTATCCGGCGGGGAGCCGGAAATTTCGCGAAGGTGAGCGTAAAGCCGCAATATGCCGAAAGCGCGAAGGCAGGTGAATAGCCCGGATCGTAGGATCTGACGTGAGTAATCCCGAAAATATAGATACCGGCAGAAGCGAATTACCGGGTTCGATACCCGCTGCCGGTACGATTTATCCCATTGGGGATATTGCTTTATTAAAATAATCTTCACTTAATAACCACTTTCCGGGATAGGTTCTGCAACCAGGCTGTTGCCCGCCAGATCGTAATAAGTGCAGATCATTGCCTGGGTGTCAACAACCCATTTGTTCACCCCAGCTCCGGCCACCAGCTGACAGAATGTTAAGAAATCGCTTTTGCCCTGCTGATGCTCGGCAATGATCTGCCGGACGGCGATTGATGAGGACTGAATTGAAATTATTTTTTCGGGATAGCGCGCCTCGCCATTTACCTGTAAGCCGTTTGCGCCGTGGTATTCGGTTTGTCCGTTTTTCACCAGGAAGTCATAATGCACTAGGCCCAGTTGTTTTATTTCATGCACATAAGCGGGGAAATCTATGCCGCTTTTTACTTTGGCGTGTGCCGCCCTTATTTGTTGTAGTGTGAACATCTTTTTTGTTTTTTCGATGCTCAAAGGTAGCCCGGCCAAAACGCCCCGGATTGTAAAAATCCGTTTATTTCAGGCGCTTTAAATATTGTTCAGGCGTGACCGCGGCGAATTTTTTGAAGTCTTTTATAAAATGCGCCTGGTCATAGAATGCTGAAAGATATTCGGCATAATCCTGGTTACCTCGTTCCATAGCCGCCAATACGTTCCGTGCCCTGACAATGGTAGCAAACTTTTTAGGGGAGGCACCGATTGCCTGTCGGAAGCGTTTTTCAAGCGGGCTGGCGCTGGTATGCAGCAAAGAAGCAAGTTCGCTCATGCGAATAGTGCCTTTCGACTGGTGGATATATTCCAACGCGCGATTAACGAGGAGATCAGCGGAACGTTCGTTTAATTGTCCGGTCAAAAATTGCTCGACCAGTTTGATGCGGTCATGATCGCCCGTAGCCGTAACCAGTTTTTCTTCGAGTTCAGCAAGTTCGCTGGCATCAAAGAAATGTTCCAGTGGCAGGCTTTTCCCGAACAGTTCGTGCAAGGGTTGGTGAAAAAACCTGGCCGCGCCGGTTTCCCGGAATACGACCAACACCGAACCTATGCCGGCAGTGTTTTGGAATACCCGGTAAGTATCCCGTAAACCCGTTATACCGGCGGTCGCCAGCGGGTGCGTTTTAGCATCAGTTAAGTAAGCCAGTTTACCCCGGTACTGAAAACCGATCACTAAGGCGGTATCAGGCAGGATCTGATAAGTGTTCGGATCTTCATTTTCCGAAACAATCAGGTGCTTCACATAAGGCAGTAGCTGATCACAAGGTAAATAAACTTGAAACTTCATAGCTAAAGTTACCAATTATCAATGAATAGGCAGCGACTAACTGCCCCATTAACCAAGGCATCTTTCTTAATGCGAACAGGTGTCTTTTTTTTTTGCCGGTTACCGGCTTTCTGTTTAACTCAAATCCATTATTTATGTCAAAGTTATTAACCGCCAGGGAGCTGAAGGAACAAGCCTCGCTGGTAGACCTGCTAAGCCGTTTAGGATATCAGCCTGTTCCCAAACGCGGCCGCGAAAAAATGTATATCAGTATGCTGCGGGACAATGATAGCAATCCATCCTTTAGTGTGAACGATGATCTTGGTGTATGGTTCGACCACGGTGCCGGGAAAGGCGGGAACATTATTGATTTTGGTTTGGCCTATTGGAAGCATTTGGGGTTTAACGAGGTGGTTAAAAAGATCCAGGACGTATGTTCAATCGAAGCAGCTGAACCGAGGACGTTAAGGCCCCGAAAACCTGTCAAGGTCAACCATGTCGTTGAAAAAGTAAGGCCGTTGGGCGCACATCCGGCTATAACAGATTATTTAAAAAGCCGGGGAGTGTTTGAAGTTGCCAAATTTTACCTGAGCGAGGTCTATTATTTCGTAGAGGATGAGAACGATGTTCGTAAACATTATTTCGCCGCAGGCTGGCTGAATGAAAATAACTCCTGGGAGGTTCGAAACAGGTATTTCAAAGGCTGTATGGGACACAAAGGCATAACCTTTATTCCCGGACATCCGAAAAAGGCTGCCCTGTTTGAAGGCTTTCTTGACTTTTTGAGCTGGCGTTTTGACAATCCCGAGGCAGACCACAGTATTATAGTTTTAAATACCCTGACCTTGTTACAACAAGGTATCGCCAAAGCAAAAGCCTTTTCCTGCCTGGATATCTATTTTGACCGGGATAAGGCCGGTAAACTGGCCAGCAGGGATTTTTTAAAAGCATTACCCTATGCTACCGACCGTTCATCGGCATACGAAGGTTTTAACGATTATAATGATAAGATAAAGGCGCAGGTCAAAACAGGTGCCAGTGAGCAAGGAATCAAAACGAATTTCTTTGGTAATATTAAAGTGCCTTTTGTTAGGTAGCGCCCACAGTCCGATAACGGCAGAGCCGCCACCCAACTTCTTATTTGAGGGTTGAAGCCCAATTTATTAGTCAGGATTTCCGTTGCTTTTGCAACGGCAAGATGTCTTTTTGTTTCACAAAAAGTCACTTGCCCTCCCGGGAGGATTTAAAAAAATTTCGCAACTCATTTTTTCATGGAGCCTATTAAGAAACTGAATGGGAGGCCGAAATTAAAGGAAGGTAAACGGACGAAATTCATTAATGTCAGGTTTACGGAAGACGAATACAGGGAAGTAACTGAACTGGAAAAAGAGTTGTCTGTTTCTAAAACAGACCTCATCAGGATGCGGATTTTATCGGATGCGAAAAAGACGGTGATCAATTCCAGGGAGCTGATCAGATACATTGACGACGCAGGTGCGGAAATGGGACGGATCGGCAATAATATTAACCAGCTGGCTAAACATGCGAACACCCTTAAGTTAAAGGGTGCGCTGAATCCTGCCGTTATAAAGCAATTCAACCTGCTGTTTGAAGAATACATCAGTGTCCAACAACAGTTCGAAGTTTCGCTCCGGAAGATCATCCGTGCCATGGGAGCGTAATACACAGATCGACGGATCACAAGATCTATAGATTGGGAGGTAACAAGATCGGAGGGTCGCCAGATTAACAGATTGGAAGATAACATGATCGCAGGATCACCTGATAGACAGCGCGGTAGATTTGCATATCGCAAGCTATGCCGATAGGCAGATTGTTAGATTCAAGGATTAGCTGATCGTAAGCTATGCAGATTGGATGATCATAAGCTGGTATGATTGGGCGATATCCTGATCGGTTGATAAACTGCTCAGCCGATAGGCCTTTTAAAATTAACCTATGATCGCCCGTATTCTCGAAAAGCCATCCAGGACCTTCGCCGGCGTTAAGTACAATACCGACAAGGTTGACCGCAATACCGGCGAGCTGATGCTGATCGCCAATTTCGGGGCGATGCATGCGCTGAGCAACCCGCGGCCGCAGGACCTGGTTAACTATCTGCTGATGGTTTCCGCCCAGAATAAAGGTATTAAAAATACGCAGTTCCACGCGGTCATTTCAGCATCGGGCCGTAATTATAACAAACAGGAATTAACAAAGATTGCAGTGATGTGGCTTAAAGAAATGAAATACGGCGACCAGCCTTATCTCATTGTCTTCCATAAAGACACGGAAAATAATCACGTTCACGTGGTCAGTTCCCGCGTAGGAAAAGACGGGAAACAGATCGACCGTGATTACGAACAGGTCCGTGCGGTTCGAAACATCAACCAGGTATTGGGCTATGACTTTGCCATGCAATACCGCTTCAGCACCAAAGCGCAGTTCTATCTGATCCTGGAAAACCAGGGTTTTCTCGGGCGGGATTACCTTAATGAAGAGAAGCTTCAAAAAAAGATAAATGCTTATAAACCCGACAGGGCGAGAATTGCAGAACTGCGGGATTTGTTTATTGCCTATAAGGCATCGCCCGATTTCGTTGCATTGATGCATAAGCACTACGGCCTCGACCTGGTATTTCACTCATCCGAAGGAAAAGCACCTTATGGTTATACGGTCATAGACCATTCCACCAAACAGGTTTTTAAAGGAAGCGAGATCCTGAAGCTGCAATACCTGCTGGACCCGCATATGGAAATTCAAGCGGCATTGAGGCCACCGGTCATGGAACTTCATGATTACCTGAGTGACAATGCCATCACCTATTATTCCGGGTATGCACCCGAACCTATTTATATCCGGCCCATCATGATAGCGGATGACGTAGATGACCAGCAGGTGCTTGGCATGAAGCGGCGCAGACAAAAGAAAGCAAGAACAAACACCCGTTAAGGGATCAACCCATGAAAAATTATGATCTGTTTATTTGGAAACCAAAAGGGCGGCGTTGGAAAAAGTACGCTCACCGTCCTATCAGGGAATTACCTGAGCCTGGCTAAAGACTGGCCGGTTACCATCATTGACATGGATTACCAGCAGTCCATTTCGCAAAAGTTTGAAAAAGCCAAGGTGCTGGAAAATGAAGAGCCGTATGATGTGTTACCGGCAAACCTGGAAAGTTTCGCCCCGCTGATCCCCGTCCTTACAAAAAACAAGAAGGACGCGGTATTGATCGACCTGCCCGGCAAACTGGATGATGATGGGCTAATCCCCGTCTTTAAAGCCGCCGACCTGGTCATCTGCCCGTTCGCTTATGACGAGTTTACCTTTGAATCCACGGTGTTATTTAGTGTCGTTCTTAAGAAGGTAAATCCCAAAGTGGATGTTGTTTTTATCCCCAACCGGATCAAGGCAAATGTCAAGTTCGAGATCATGAGCGAGGTAAATGAGCAGCTTTCCAAATTCGGAAAGATCACCGCAGCCATACCGGACCGTATCGACTTTCAACGTATTACCACCTTTCAAACACCCTTATCCCTGTATGGGATCATCACCCCTGTTTTCGATGAAATATTTGCTGACCGATTATGGAAAAAATGAAATCATTAGCCGACCAACTCCGGGAAAAAATGATAAAACCCGGTGAAAAGCCGGTCAAGGCCAGACAGGCGCCAGCAGCCACTAATACTAAAAAGCCGGGACAAAAAGCAAACAAGTCCGCCACTGTGCCTATACTTCAGTTATTGGCTGAATATGATAACAGCGATCATAAGACAATGGTACATTTCCGGTTTGATAAACAAACCGTCGACTTTCTGAACCAGTTTAAAATAGCGACCGGGGTAGATGCCACAAAATTCGTTGCGTATTCCGTCCGGCAATTTATCAGTCTGCATCCCGAACTGAAAACAATCATCAAGGAATTTATACAAAACTCATACTTATGACGCGGATAAAATTTGTAACCGGAATCCTTTGCGCCTATGCGGCCTATTACTCGGTGCTGATCCTCTGCGACGCTAAAGGCCAAAAGCGTGCAGGCATAAACGTCGCGAACGATCTGCGTACCGGCAAGCCAGAGCCCGAAAATATAATTGACATAAAAAACGAGCATAAAGCCAATGGGGTCTTAACTCATGATACGGTGCTCAGATCACTTTGGGCCTATGACAATAGTGACCATAAAAGCCTGGTACACGTCCGTTTTGATAAACCAACCGTCGATCTGATGAACAAGTTTAAAATGGCGACCGGAACGGACATCACAAAATTTGTCGCCTTTGCCGTCAAATATTTCCTGGAAACCAACCCGGAAATCAAAATCATTATTAAAAAATTCATACAAAACACAGAACTATGACCTGGATAAAATTTGCCGTATGGCTGCTTGGTATCTATACCATTTATTATGCAGCCCTTATCTTTTGGGACTACCTGCGAACTAACCGCAGGGAAACCGGGAGTGACCAACATGAACTCACTTTTGTCGAAGATGTTGAACCCGTTAAATCACATGTAGAGGAAGTTACCGGTACCGGGAAAGATTCCTCTTTTACCTTTTCAGGCGGTGTAAACCTGAAACAGCTTTTCAATCTCGCCCGTGAGGAATCGGTCGAGTACATCAAAGCAGTAAGCTTCTGACCCATGAAATATTTCCTGTCTTTTGCCGGCTGCCTGGTATCAGCGGCGGCATTTGCCCAACCCGGTATCGCTGAGATGCAGCAGGCTAAACAGGACCTGTCCTCATCCTTTTTTTCGGCCTTCGATTTTGCAATGGTCCTGGCTGTCCTGTTCGGCCTGTTAGGTGCCCTAAGGGTGTACCATAACTGGCAGATGGGTAAGGACCGCATAGATTCAGCCGTGGCTGCATGGTTCTTCGCTTCATTCTTTATGATCCTTGCGGGTCCTTTTTTGCGGGCATTATTCGGAATCTGATTGCCCGTTTTTTTAAGCGCTTCCACCCGGAGCGATAAAAGATTTCTGTCTAAACATCCAAACCCAACTTTTCAGGTAAGCGTAGCGCTGCTGCTACTAATCCCTATCGGGTGAATTTATTGGGGCGTTGTTCGTGATCTGGACGCCCTTTCATGATAACCCGGCCTCCTCCCGGCTGGCCCTAAAAGATCTCCGCCTTTATTTTTTTTCTCCAATTTAATGTTTACAAAAACAAAAAAATTATGGGCTTCAGCCGTATTGCTGGCCCTGTCGGTTCCTGTATTTGCACAAAGCGGCGTTAACGGCCTGAACACTGCAACCACAACCTTAAAGACCTATGTAGCACCGGTAACCAATATCACGCTGGTGATCGGTGGTATCGTCGGCATTGTGGGTGCCATCCGCGTCTATTCCAAATGGAACAGCGGTGACCAAGACATCAATAAAGAACTCATGGGATGGGGCGGCAGCTGCGTCTTTCTCGTAGTTTCCGCATTGGTGATCAAAGCTTTCTTCGGCTTATAATCATGGCCAGGAAGTATCCTGTATATAAGGGGCTGCAACGGCCCCTTATATTCAAAGGGTTCAAAGGCAAATTCATTTACTGGGGTATTGCCTCCCTTCTGACCGGCCTCGTATTCGGCGCATTAACCATGTCACTGGTCAACATGTGGCTTGGCGCCATGGTACTGATCGGCTTTGTCGTTGGCGGATTATTATTCACCGCCTCGAAACAAAAAGGCGGCCTTCATTCCAAAAGCCGCAGCTCAAACATTTACATTTTAAATCATTATGGGCGTAAAAACCTTGTTTAACATTCCCTATGCGGGTGTGGATAAAGATGGGGAATACGATCTGCTCATCGGCCTGAACGGCGAATATTCGGTGGTTATACAGATGATCAACCCCGTCATCCGTTATTCCGCCTATCCCGCAGGTTACGAAGAATTTCACCACCTGCTGATTAACGTCGTCAAAATATTGGGCGATGGTTATCTGCTGCAAAAACAGGACATGATCAGCCGCTCACCCTATAAAGGGCCGCCGGCAAGTGAATACCTGCAACAACAATACAATGCCCATTTCGAAGGAAGGGAATGCCTGCAGGTAGCCACCTATCTGACGATAACACGCCAGGTCAAAAAAGGGGCGTTTTATGTTTTCGATGGCCGTCTGCTGGGTGAATTCAGGCAGGCTGTGGGCAAGGTGCTTGACATATTACCATCAGCGCGCGCCCTTAACGAAGGCCAGTTGAACCAATTGGTGCTGCAATTGCTGAGCATGGAATTTGGCCGGCCAAATATTGTATTAAATAACCTTTCGCCATCCGAGACCGAGATCAGGATAGGTGAAAAGGCCGTCAGGTGTCTCAGCTTGGTCAATATAGACAGCATCGACCTGCCACCGGACGTTGCCACACACATCGAGCTGAATGACAAGGAAAGCATGCGGGGCTTCCCGGTGGATTTCTTGTCTTTTCTTTTTAAGGTACCCGGGGTCGATGTGATCGTTTTTAATCAGCTCATCGAAATACCTAACCAGGTCGTTACGCTGCGCAAGCTGGAACAAAAAAAGAAACGGCACGCAGGTATTCCCGACCCCGCTAACCAGCTATGCGTGGAAGACATCGACCTTTTATTAAACGATGTTGCCCGTGAAAACCAACTCCTTGTCAACTGCCACTTCAATATTATCGTCGCTGCACCGGTTGCCGCCATCCAGAAGGCAGTGAATTTCGTGGAAAGTTCACTGTTCCAATTAGGGATCATTCCCAGCAAGAACGCTTATAACCAATTAGAGCTTTTCAGGACAGCATTGCCGGGTAACGGGGTGGAGCTTAAAGAATATGATTGGTTCCTGACAACGTGCGACGCGGCCATTTGCTTTTTCTTTAAGGAATCGCTGCCAAAGGATGAGCCGTCCGATTTTCTGCTGCGGTTTACTGATCGCCAGGGCATTCCCGTAGGTATGGACCCGGCAGATCTGCCGATGCGCACAGGCCGGATCAACAACCGGAACAAGTTCGTTTTAGGGCCCAGCGGCTCGGGTAAGAGCTTCTTTATGAATGCCCTGATCGAGCAGTATATGCTCTTCAACATGGACATGGTGATCGTCGATACCGGCCACTCGTATTCCGGGCTGTGTTCTTATTACCAGGGGAAGTACATTACCTATACGGACAAAACACCGATCACGATGAACCCCTTCCGCATTACCGAAGCGGAATACAATATTGAAAAGAAAGATTTCCTGTGCACACTGGTCGGGGTAGCCTGGAAAGGTGCCGAAGGAACCTTCAGCCCTGTAGAACGCGATGTGGTGGCCAACGTGATATCGGCTTATTACAGTAAGTTCTTTGCTGACGGCGGCGAATTGAACTTTAATACCTTTTATGAATTTGCGCTGGAGAAAATACCTGAGATCAAAAGCGAAGAAAAGATCATTTTTGATTTTGACGAGTTCCGCTATGTGCTGAAAAAATTCTATAAGGGCGGTGAATTTGCACCGATCCTGAACAAGGAAGCCGATAAATCGCTCTTCACCGAACGCTTTATTGTTTTCGAGATCGATAGTATAAAGGAGCACAAGATCCTCTTTCCCATCGTTACGCTGATCATAATGGATGTGTTCATCCAAAAGATGCGGTACCGGTCGGACAGGCGTAAAGCGTTAGTTGTAGAGGAAGCCTGGAAAGCCATTGCAAGCCCCTTAATGGCGGGTTATTTGCTCTATTTATACAAGACGGTCAGGAAGTTTTGGGGCGAGGCGATAGTCGTTACGCAGGAACTTGGCGACATCATCGGCAACGCAGTGGTTAAGGACAGCATCATTAATAACTCAGACACGATTTGCCTGCTCGACCAAACTAAATTCAAAGACAATTATAATGATATCGCAGCCTTATTATCTATAAATGAGACTGAGCGCCGCAAAATATTTACGATCAACCAACTGGATAACACGGACAATCGCGGCCGCTTCAAAGAAGTGTATATCCGGCGCGGTGCCGTTGGGGAAGTTTACGGTGTAGAAGTGTCCTTACCGCAGTACCTTACTTATACAACAGAAAAACCGGAGAAATCAGCGGTAGAAAGCTATACCAATCGCTTCGGTTCCTATCCTGAAGGGCTCGATGCCTTTATCCGGAATTTTAAAGACAGCGGTAAATCTTTACCTGCTTTTATTTCACAGGTTAATCAAAATCACCAATCATGAAAACCAGCATTTTTAAACTTTCAATTTTAGGGCTACTGCTATTTTTTAATATTGACAATTCCCGCGCACAAACCCTGACCGTTGACCCGGCAGTTTCCGCCGCGATCGCCGTTAACGCCGGAGTGATCAACGGCCAGTTGAATACCACCAATAATAAGCTTGACCTGATCCAGAAAGGCCAGCTCGCCGTCAGTGGCCAGCTGGTCATCGTAAATGACCTGCAAAATAAGATCTACCAGGGCCTGAGCCAGGTTGCCTCCGTGATTAATAACCTCACCACGATCAAAGAGATCGCGGAATGCGGCACCGACATTATCAACGATGTAGAGGCCTCGGTCACCCTGGCCAAATCCGACCCGGTATTATTGCTTTTTGCTGAACAGGGCGCACGCGATTTCGAGACAAGGGCAGCGACTTTATCAGCCGATGTGACTGCCTTCGTGCTCAAGGGTGGTAAAAACCTCATGGATTCCGGTGAACGCGGCAGGATGCTGAACCATATCGCCGATGAAATGCGCATCCTTCGCGGTATCGCTTACGGGATGGACAGAAGCATGTACTGGGCGAAGATCAACGGTATATTTCGGTCATTGAATCCCTGGGCGGAATGGCAGAACCAGGATGTCAGGATAGCTAATGATGTATTGACCAACGCCAAATACCTGAAGCAATGAATTATGAAGTTTACATGATCTGCCCGCCATGGCGACAGTATCGTAATTACCAGCGATCACAACGCTGGATGATGGACAACCTCCCGCCGAAAACGTTAAAAGCGATGAAGGCATTTTATTTCATACGGGATTGCCTGGAAATTGGTTCATCCCCTAATCAAATGCTGTTCGTCTGGGTCACTTCAAAATTCACGGAAGACTGCAGGGCATATATGAAGCAGTTGGGGTATACCTACTGCAACTATCTCGTCTGGCAAAGACCTCAATGGAAAAAGGGCACGACAAAAATGGTATTCGAATACCTGATGGTTTTCTATAAGGGTCGTTTGTCTTCGCCAGTCGTGCCGTTTCCTGAAGCGCTGGCATCGCCCTTTACGGCAAAAGTTAAAAACAAAAACGAAAAACCCGCCGATGCTTACGTCCTGATCGAATCTATGTTTCCGATGAGCAACAAGCTCCAGATTTTGGGCTTAACGACCCGCCCCGGTTGGGACCTGTTCAGGCACAACGGCAAAAAATAATTGACCTATGAAATCTATACTATTAATACCGGCTATCACCCTGGCCTTTATGGGTAATGCATTTGCACAACAAAAAATACTGGATATCCCCGCACTGCATCAGCTAGTTGATGAGTCGGAGTCCGAAAATAAACTACAGGTAAAGGCAAAAAACCAACAAGCGCTGGCAACGGCGAACGAACAGGCTAACCTGACCTTGCTGGATAAAATGAAGAACATGTACCGGACGCTGCAGCAACGCTATAACACGCTCGGTACAGCCATTAATATAGCAGATATCGGCATATACGCCACGCCAATGGTGGACCGCATTGTCAGCAACCAGGCGCAGATCGTACAGTTGGTCCAGAAAAATCCTGCGTTGATCGCCGTCGGTTATCAATCAGCCCTGCAATTTGCTTCCCAGGCGAAAAGTCTCGTAGCTTATGTCACGGGCCTCACACTTTCGCTGGGCGACGTGAACCAGATGAAGGCTTCCGACCGGAAATTGCTTTTTGATTATGTGCTCTCCGAACTGAGCAAAATACAGGACCTGTCGGGCAATATGCTTAGCATGATGCAGTATTCCAGCCTGGCTTCCCTGCTAAGGGCCGCAAATCCCTTTCAGAATTTTATAGATGCCGATAAGTCTATCGGCAGTGATATCATCCAAAATGCCAAATACCTCAAATGAAAAACGTATTAATCGCAGCATTCCTGCTGATGCCTTTTCAATGGTTGCGGGCACAGGAATATGTCATAGACTACCAGCACCTGGTCGCCGTCACCCAAAATGCCGCGGTCAGAAGCGGCGCAGAGACGACACATGACCAGTATCTCGGCAAGATCAATAACAATATCAATGACCTCAACACTAATGTAGGGTCGGTGGTATTGGCACAGACCATGATCTACAATGGGCTGGCGAATGTGAATTCAGCGCTGAAGGATGGCCTCGCCGTCAAAAACATGGCCGTTATTATCGCGGATATGACGGGTTATATTAACCAGGCACTGGAGATGGCCCGAAGCGAGCCCTATCTGCTCGTATTTGCGGGGAATATTGCTTCGGAAATGCGAACGCGGTCACTGGCGCTGGTTACCGACGTTTCCGGCTATATCCTCAAGGAAGGCAATAACGTACTGGCGGACTATAATGCCCGCGACCAGTTATTACGCAAGGTGGTCACCCAATTGCAAATACTGGACGGCTTAGCTTATGGTGCCTGGAAAGCGATGTATTGGGCAAAGGAACGCGGCGTGATCGCCTCCCTTGATCCCTTTGCCAATTATGTCAGCCAGGATACCCGTGTCGTCAACCAGATCATTCAAAACGCTAAATACTTACACCAATAATCATCATTCGTAATCATCATCCGGCTAGCCGGATGATTGCTTGAATACTGTTTCAAAACAATTTAATCATGAAAATATTCTTAATTCCGTTACCCTTAATATGGATCGCGCTGATCCATCAGTGCTTCGGCCAGGCTGTGGCACAGGACAAAGCCGTCAGGTACCAGGAAGAACGTATGGTATACCTCCAATGGGACCAGAATAAGTTTGAACCGAAGGCCGGTTTTTTAAGCCTTAATCCTTATTACTGGCTAACCTGGGGCTTGTTTCACCCGAATTATCATAAGACGGACCTCCGGCCATTGAGCGCTGCCGGGCCACAGACCCAGCGCCTCGCGCTGGTAGGCGCTATGAACACAACTGATAATAAATACAAACTGCAATCGGATACGGTACGTAACACAGCACTGTCTGAAATCGCTAACCAATCCGGTTTGATCGCTGATGCCGACCCCTTATGGCAGCTGTATTACAGCAATGAATTAAAACCTGTATTAAATAATTCAGCAACTTCTATCCTGACAGGGTTGTCCCCGCAAGTCAGCGCCAAACTGGTTTCCGAAGGGCTTTATAGCTGGTATAAAAATGAACTGGATATGTTAAAGGAAAGGATACAGGCCGCGCACTCGACCACGATGGACCGGGGCGCAAGGATCCTGGCCTATCACCGTTACCTGATGGAATACCGCAGGCTGGCCGGTGTCTGGGCGATCCGTACCTCATCGGCGCAAGCCACTTTAGAAATGACCGCACAGCAGCAAAAGCTGAAAGCCAACCAGGTGACGGTCAGTAACTGGACGCCACAAACGGACATCCAGATCGCTAACCAAGTTTTACAACACCTGCAATGAAAAAGAAAATAGCTTTATTGATACTGCTGCTATGCCTATGTATAACAGTTGTGTCCGCCCAGGCCACGACGAATACCGATAATACCAAAACGCTGCAGTTTTTGCAGGGTGACGGCGTTTACGAAGCCGGCGTCATGGTTTTTCTAAAAGGCCTCAAAGATTCCGTTTGGACACATTTCGATCTGTTCATTACAGACGCCAAGGCGCTTGCCGCTATATTTATGATCATATTTTTTGCGATCAAGTCCTACGAGATGATGGTCGGTGATAAGCAATTGGAGATCATGCCGCTGTTGCGGCCCTTTGGGCTGGCCATGATCATTTTATGGTGGGGCGCGTTCGTAAAAATGATCGCATTTCCAACCGACCTGGTGGCCAACCAGACCGAACAGATGTTTGACAGCGAGCAAGCAACCGTGGATAACCTGCGTCTCAACCGCTCCAACCTGATGCTTGCCGTGGCCAACTCCCTCTATACCTACCAGGCTCAAACCGAGGTCGCCGAAAAGGAAAGCGATACCTGGTACGGACAGGCCTGGGATGCGGTGACCAGCACGGTCAAGCAGGGCATTTCAACTGTAGTAGCACCCTTGCTGGAGCTGAAGAACCGGCTGACGGTCGGCCTGCAATTGCTGTTTACCCAATTGCTGGAACTATTAGGGATATGGATACTGCGCCTGGCAGTTTACATTATCTTTATGATCCAGATCATCTATTCGACCATATTGATCATACTCGGGCCATTTGCGGTCGCCGTCAGTATCCTGCCGGCATTCCGCGATAGCTTCAGCACCTGGATCGCCCGCTTTATCTCCGTAAACCTGTATAGCGGCATCGCTTACCTGATCATGTACCTGTGCGGTCTGATGCAGGAATATGCGCTAACCTCCGAGATCACCAAATACAAAGAATTGGTCGGCGAGAACGGCCTGAGTGCAAACCTGGAAAAAATGGCCTGGTTCGCCGGAAATGGTATCCTGTCCTTTGGTACCGTCATTATTGTATTCCTGATCGGCGCTATTTGTATGTTCACGGTGCCCAGCATCTCGACCTGGATCATCTCGACTTCCGGTATCAGTTCAGCGACCTCGACCTTTGGCCGCAGCGCGGGAACTGTAGTAAGTATGGCCAGGAAGGCATCCGGAAGCTTCTTTTAACCGCTTCTGTTTATTTCTCTTTCTTTCTCCTTTTTATTTGAGGCTGACCTGCGAATGCGGGCCGGCCTTTTTCATTTAAATGTCATTGATCATGATCATAAAAAATATCGAAGCGAAAATAAGGCTGGCGACATTCATTGCCGCGGGCAGCCTGCTGACCTCGCTGATTATTGTCGGCATGAACTGTCTCTACGCCTTCAGGCTTGTCTCTAATGCACAAAAAAGCATTTATATCCTGGATAACAACATCCCCATACTGGCCCGGCAGACCGATGTGCAGATGAACCGCCCGGCGGAATACCGGGCTCATGTCGACCTGTTCCATTCCCTGTTCTTCTCCCTGACGCCGGATGATAACTACATGGAGTACCAGATGAAAAAAGCCATGTACCTGGTGGATGAATCCGGCATGGAACAATACAATAACCTGAAAGAGAACGGTTTTTTTAATTCCATTCTGTCCTCCAGTTCCGTACTGACGCTGCAAACCGATTCCATCACGGTAGATATGCCCAAACACTATTTCCGGTATTACGGAAAATTAAAGATCGACCGCCGCAGCTCAACGGTTGTCCGCTCGCTCATCACCGAAGGCTACCTGAAAGATATCCCGCGAAGCGATAATAACCCGCATGGCGTTCTGATCTGTGGCTGGAAGACCCTTGAAAACAAAGACCTGCAAGATGTGGAAAAAAATACATTCTAACAGGGATCCCAGGGATACCCTGTATAGCGAAATACGCAAGGAATTCGGCGCCTATTTCAACATTGCCGGGGATGCGGCAAAACGTCTGGCCGGAGCCTATCCCAGGTTCTTTTTTGGATGTATGGTCTTGTTGATGGCCCTGTCTTTTGTGCTGTCATTCACAGTTTTCAGGCACCCCGAAAGGGCCAAAGCTATTGCCGTTGAAAAGGTCAGCCCGCTGGAGGACGGCTTCAGCAAGATCATGCAGGCGACCGGCAGTATCCGGGAAACCATACAACTCAAAAAGCTGGTTGACAGCCTGACAGCAAAGAAGCAACTGACGGGGCAGGACAGCACCTTACTGGACAGCGCCCTCGACCATCTCTCCAAAATTCATCAAACACTCAAATAAAATGCTATGAAAATTAATTTTAAGCAGCCCAAATATGTGCTGCCCGTTATCCTGCTGCCTTTTTTGTGCCTGTTCTTTTACGCCTGGCACAGCGGTTTTTCCAAACCGAAGCAAGTAGTCAAAGAAAATACCGGGTTGAACGGCTCAGTCGGCAATGTCTCCGCCGATGTGCGTAAAAAGCAGCTGGCCGATAAGCTGGACGCCTACCGCAATACCTACAAGGAAGCGGACGGACTAACCGCGGTAAATGTGATCCCGCGCGAAAGCTCCAGCAATCCCGCCTATAACAATGATTATTCCGATCAGCAAAAGAAAAAACTGGATTCCATCCAGCAGGCGATGAAGCTAAAATTCGGCACAGCAAATAGCCCGGTTGGCGGACCCGTTCAAACCGAAAGCGTCAGCCATGACCGGCAGGTCGCCAAAGCTATTGAAGCCATGAGCCGCAGGCAGGCGAATACCACCGGTCCGGCGGAAAGCTCCCCGAAGGAAAAAGACCCAATGGAAGTGTTTAAGGCCCAAATGGCCATTATGGATAGCATCAATAAACAAAATGATCCGGCCTACAAGGAGGAACTGAAGAAAAAGCAGTTAGCCGACAAAGCAGCCAGGCAAAAAGAAAACCGGTTTAAACTGGCGGTTGAAAAAGCGGACGCGATCTCAAGCGACTTTAACACGGTGCTTCCGGCAAAAGAACCTGCCTTTATCAGTGCGGTCATCGACGAAAATGTGACCGGTTACGCCGGCTCACGACTCCGGCTGAAGCTGCTGGAAGACATCAAAGCGGGAAATAACCTGATCAAAGCAGGTACTTACCTGTTTGCCCAAATCAGCGGCTTTTCGGAGCAGCGTGTCACGCTGGCCATTACCTCTATCTTATACGAGGGAAGAATACTGCCGGTTAAGCTGGATGTATATGATATGGACGGCCTGCCCGGCCTCTATGTGCCTTCATCTGCCTTTCGCGATTTTACCAAAGACCTGGGCGGCAACGCTGTTCAGGGCGTAACGATCGATGGCAGTTCCGGCAACAGCCAGTTTATCATGAGCTCACTTGATAAAGTTTTTCAGTCTACTTCGTCCGCCATTGCGGACCTCATCCGCAAAAACAAAGCGAAGCTCAAATACAATTCATATATCTATCTGATCGACACCGATGCGCTGCAAAACGCACACAACGGCCCAGCCGTGCCGGATGCCGATAAAACGAAATAAACACCCGAAAAAACTTACGAATCATGAAAAAGATGTTATTCTTCTTATTGGTGCTATGTGCCCCATCCCTTTATGCCCAGGAAAAACTGCCGGTAGTTTATTTGCCGGAAAACCTGACGATCCATTTTATTTCCCCGGAAGCCATCCAATACGTGGATATTTCCACGAAAGAGCTGATCGGCGATCTGCCGCTCAAAAACGTTTTGCGTTTAAAATTGCGGGACTCCCTGAAAACTTTTTCGGGTTCGGTGGTTACCGTGGCAGGCGAGAAATTTATTGCACAATACCGGCTCTTACCCGGCTATCCGGGCGTACCTACAGCGGTCAATATTGTTCCGAACGATATGCGGCCCCTGGATATCTCCGGCATCGGCCTGTCACAAAACCAGCTGAAGGCATTAGCGCTAAGCCTGGTGGCCAAAAGCCCCGATAAGCGCATGGAAAAGGTTAAAGCCTTCGGCATCAAAGGACGATTGAACCATGTGTACACCGTCGGTGATTACATTTTCCTCGACATCGGTTACCACAACAAAACGAACTTGAAATATGATATCGCCGATCTCCGGTTTAAGGTGGATGATAAAAAAGTAACCAAGGCAGCCAATAACCAGTCGGTAGAGGTCAAACCGGAGTTTGTATTGTTCAACCCGCCAGCCTTCTCCAAAAATTACAGGAACATCTTCGTCTTTAAAAAGATGTCCTTTCCCGGGAATAAGGTACTGCATGCGGAACTCAGTGAAAAGCAGCTTTCCGGGCGCATCATAACCCTCAGCATTTCCTACCAGGATATACTCGACGCGGATATGTTGCCCAACTAATTCTTTTACTCATTTTGTATGACTGAATCCATAGCCTACGATTATGTAAAGCTCGTACTGGAACAGGAATTTTTCAGGACCTATCTGCGCTTTTCCAACCACGGGATACTGCACTACGAGCTTACCAATATCCTCGAACTCTGTGCGCCCTTAATGACGGGCCTGGACGAGGACGACCGCTTCTTAAAATATGAAGTGATCGGCACCATAGCAGATTATTTACAGGAGGTGTGATATGGCATTTAACCCGGCAAGGAAGATGGCAGATAATATCGCAGCCATCCGCATCGCGCTGGACTTTACCGGCCGGCAGCTCACCGAAACAGAATTGCAAACCCTGAAAAAATATGCCGGCTTTGGCGGCCTGAAAGCCGTGCTTTTTCCAGCCGGGGAAATTACGGAATGGGAAAAGTTCGGCGCCTCCAATGCTGACCTTAAACTTTACCCCCAGGTCATGGAACTGCATGAACTGCTGCAGGAAAAATTGACCGCAAAAGAATATAAGGCAGCTATTGATGCCCTTAAAAGTAGTTCGCAAACCGCCTATTATACACCAGCTTATATCCCCGGCGCGATCTATGCCGCCATGCTTGAAGCGAATATATTACCAAAACGCTTATATGAGCCCAGCGCCGGGGCCGGTGTATTTATCGACGAGGCGGTACTGGCATTTGAAAGCCTCGAACAGGTCACCGCGGTGGAAAAAGATATCCTGACCGGCAAAATCTTGACCGCCATTTGTTCGGTACACAACGTGCCGGTGGACGTGCAGATCAAAAAACTCGAAGAAACCGCAGCCACCGAAAAGGCGCAAGCCGATCTGATCATCAGCAATATTCCGTTTGGCAAAATCGCGGTACACGATCCGGCTTATAACAAAAGCGGTATCTCAGCCAAAGTACATACTTATTTTTTTGCAAAAGGGCTGGATAAGATCAAAGACGGCGGCATACTGGCCTATATCGTTACCGATGCTTTCCTGAATAATCCTTCCAATGAGCTGGCCAGGAAATACCTGTTTACCTCGGCTGACCTGTTAACGGTTGCGGTACTGCCCGCCAACCTGATGAAGGAAAACGCGAATGTAGAGGTGGGTATGCACCTGATCCTGGTACAGAAGAACGATCATAAGGAAACGCTAAGCGAAGCCGAAAGCCACCTGATCAATACCGTAGAGGTTGAGAATTCTTTTGGTAAATATTACCTGAATGCCTGGTTAGCGGATAAGAACGAACTGATCTATGCCGACGAGATCATTGAAGGCACCAACGCCAGGGGCAAAGCCTCCCGGGTAGCCTGGCAAAATGGGGAAATGGAGAACATTGTCCCCTTACTCAAAGAACAGCTGCTTGCCGGGTTCGCCAATCTCGATCACGCCAAATGGCAGGCGATCTCCTTTGATAAAAAAGAAGGGCACCTGAAACAATTCACATTTTTACCGGTACCCGAACAGGAAAAGAAAGCTGACAACACCGGATTACTTTTTGGCCAGTTAGGTTTGTTTGACGCCCCGGTGCAGGCTGACAAGGAAAACAAAGCGCTGGCTTACCTCGATGATCTGGACAGGCAATTTGTAGATGCGGGGACGGCGCGGGTGATCAGCATCGTTCGCACTACTGCGCGGCCGAACCACGACAGCATTATCCTGGTCACCGCGCGTGCCAAAGCGAATAACCGTTACAGTTATAAGCTGTATAGTAACCTTTCGGAGATTTCGTTCCCGGCAAAATGGCTATCCGGCCTCAGCCTGGGCCAGGAATTGGATGCCCTTTCTGTCAAACTCAAACTTTTCGGTCATGATTATCGCTACGAAGGGGATACAAGCTTAGAGCCGGCCTTTAAATTACTGCCGGATAAACCAAAGGCCTTTACGGACCTGAAACCTTTTTATATCAAGGATACCCTGGTGATCTTTGAAGGCAAGGCCGGCCTGATCGGCGAACCAAACAACTTTGAGGCAAAATTCAAACCGCTTGACCCGCAGCCGGAACTGCCGTTTTACGAGGATTATATTACTCTGCGTGATACCTACCTGGAACTTTCCGGGTATGAGAACGAACACGCGATACAGTTTCCCGAATTACGGCATTCGCTCAATGTTTATTATGACGCCTTTGTCGCCAAATACGGGGAACTGAACAAAAACATTAACCGGAACCGCATCTTTAATGATCCGGCTTTAGGTTTTAAAACGCTTTCCTCGCTTGAGATCAGGGAAGGGGACAAGTTTGTCCGGTCGGATATTTTTTACGGTCCGCTGTTTCAGCAAAAGGAAATGCTGAAAACCGACGACCCTGCCGAAGCGCTGGCGCGCAGCCTGAACGATAGCGGCCGGGTGGATCTGCCGGTCATCGGGCAAATCACCGGCCTGACCGATGACGAGATCATTTTACAACTGGAGAAACAGATCTTATTAAACCCAAAAACACAGGCCTGGGAAACCACCGACAATTACCTGTCCGGCGATGTGGTGCAAAAGTTAAAGATCGCCGAAAAGCTGGCCGCAGACGATCCGCAAAATCTCCAGTTCGCCAGGAGCCTTGCCGCGATCCGCCGGGTTCAGCCGGAAAGAATACCCTTTGAAAGACTGGACTTTAACCTGGGGGAGCGCTGGGTACCTATTGAATATTACGAGCGCTTTGCAAGCGATCTTTTTAAGCTCGATACCAAAATACAGTACCTGGTTTCATTAGACGATTATAAGGTTAGCTACGGAAAAAAGGGTAATACCATCACGAACGAAGAATTTTCGGTAACCCCAAAGGAAAGTAACAAGGTCACCGGCCGGACCTTACTCGAATATGCCTTGCTGAATACCAATCCGCATTTCACCTACCCGGTGGAGCAGTTCGGCAAAGTAGTCCGCGTGCCGGATACCGAAGCGATACAAAATGCGCACCGGAAGATCGATACCATGCGGGCGCGCTACCTGCTTTGGTTAATGGAGCTGCCTAACGAGGACAAGCAGTATTTAGAAAAATTATACAACGATACCTATAACTGCTATTCGCTCCGCGAATACGACGGCAGCCACCTGACCTTTCCGGGGCTCGATTTCAAAGCGCTGAAGATCGAAGACCTTTATTCCTCGCAGCGAAATGCGGCCTGGCGGCTGATGCAAAACAACGGCGGGCTGATCGACCATGAGGTCGGCCTTGGAAAGACCCTCACCATGATCGTTGCCGCCATGGAAATGAAACGCCTGGGCATTGTTCACAAGCCGATGATCATTGCCTTAAAAGCTAATGTGCAGCAGATCACCGATACTTTCCGGCTGGCCTATCCGAAAGCAAAGTTGCTGGCGCCCGGTGAAAATGATTTTGAACCGGCTAAGCGCAAACGGATCTTTCACGAGATCAAAAACAACAATTGGGACTGCATCATTTTAACGCATGACCAGTTTGGCAAAATACCGCAGGCGCCGGAAATACAGCGGCAGATACTCGAAATTGAGCTGGATAACACCGAACTGGATCTGCGCACGGTGCAGGATGCGGGCGAGGAAGTGTCCCGCGAGATGTTAAAAGGCCTGGAGATCAGGAAGGAAAATCTGGAAGCCAAGCTCAAAGGCGTGATCGAGTCCATCGAACAGCGGAAGGATACCGGCATTAATTTCCGGGAGATGAACGTCGATCATTTGTTCATCGATGAATCGCATAAATTCAAAAACCTCACTTTTACGACCCGGCACACGAAGGTTGCCGGCTTAGGCAATATCGCGGGCAGCCAAAAGGCGCTGAATATGCTTTTTGCCATCCGCACCTTACAGGACCGTTACGATACCGATCTCTGCGCCACTTTTTTGTCCGGTACGCCTATCTCCAACAGCCTGACCGAGATGTACCTGATCTTTAAGTATCTCCGCCCAAGGGAACTCGAAAGGCAGCGCATCTCCAATTTTGATGCCTGGGCGGCGGTCTATGCACGGAAGACGGTTGATTTTGAATTTACGGTCACCAATGAGATACGGGCGAAGGAGCGATTCCGGCATTTTATCAAGGTACCTGAACTGGCGCTGTTTTATAACCAGATCACCGATTACAAGACGGCCAAACATATCAACCTGGACAAGCCGGTAATTGAGGAAACCCTGGTCAATATCAAACCAACGCCTGATCAGCAGGAGTTTATTAAACGGCTGATGCAATTTGCCCGGACCGGCGACGCGACGGTCATTGGCAGGCGCCCGCTGTCCAGGGATGAAGACAAGGGCCGGATGCTGATCGCGACCAACTATGCCAAAAAAATGGCCGTCGATATGCGGCTGGTCGACCCTGAAAAATATGGGGACCATCCCGGGAACAAGGTCAATGTATGCGCCAGGAATGTCGCGGAGATCTACCATGAAAGCACGCCGCATAAAGGAACGCAGATCATATTCAGTGACATCGGCACCCCTAAACCCGGTGAATTCAATGTATACGACGCCCTGAAGGAAAAGCTGGTCAATGATTTTAATATCCCGGCTAACCAGATCACCTTTATTCATAATTGGGCAACCGACCGCCAGCGCAAGGAGCTGTTCCGGAAAATGAATGCCGGCGAGATCCGCATCCTGATCGGCAGCACCGAGAAAGCAGGGACGGGCCTCAATGTACAGGAACGGGTCGTTGCCATGCACCATCTGGACATACCATGGAAACCGTCGGAGCTGGAGCAGCGCGACGGTCGCGGCGCAAGGCAGGGTAACTGGCTGGCCAAAATGTTTTATGGCAATAAGGTCAGGAACTTTATCTATGCCGTGGAGCAATCACTGGACAACTATAAATTCAACCTGCTCAAAAACAAGCAGATCTTCATCAGCCAGATGAAAAATAACGAACTCTCTGTCCGAACCCTGGATGAGGGCGCGATCGATGAACAAAGCGGCATGAGCTTTTCCGAGTACATCGCCATTTTATCGGGTGATACCTCCTTACTGGAAAAAACCCGCCTCGAAAAAAAAGTGGCTGAATTAGAAGGTTACAAAGGCGCTCATTTCAAGGAGGTTTCCCAAAGCCGTTACCTGTTGGAAGACCTGGAAAAAAGAAGCCGGGAAACCAGGGCCACACTGGAACTGGTTCGCAAAGATGACGCAGCCTATAAAAATGTGCTAAAACATGACGAAGAAGGCGTCAAGCTGAATCCGTTAAAATTGAAAGATATGCTTTCGGCAGATGCCATCGCTATCGGAAACCACTTTATTGAGTTATACAAGAACTGGCAGCCTGCGGATTACAGCAAACCAGAGTTGCTCCTGGGGGAACTATACGGCTTTGACCTTTACATCCGGCGGAAGCTCCAAACAGTAGAGACAGTATTTAGCAGCAGGATCGAACATGTCACCTCCCTGTATGCCGAGAGCAGGACTACCGGGATCAAATACATGCAGAACGGCGGCGCGCCGAATATTGACAATGCCAAACTCGCGGCGCGTTATTTCCTGGACGCGATCAACCGGGTGGTGGGTATGGCCGACCGGTATGAAAAGGAATTAGCGGGTATCAATAAACAGATACCTGAAGTCCGTGAACTTACGCAGCGGCCATTTGACCAGGAATATGAACTGGCTTCCCTAAAGAAGGAAATGGAAGTGCTCGAAGCAGAGATCAGCCGGAAGATCGCCGAAAAAGAAAAGGAAACACAAGCGCAGCAGGAGATCAATATTCCGGGGGAAGAACAGCGCGAAGCCCTAGAAGAAGAGGCAGAGGTCGTACCGGCCTATGTTAAACGATGATAACGGATAAGCAAATGAAACAGGAAAATAATTACAAGGGGCCCTTCCCGGTCATTGAACTGGAAGGCACACCGTTCTTTGTGAATGGATACCTGATGGCACTGGTGGAAGTTGACAGGCCTGAAAATCAGATCGACCTGTTCGATATGATGTGCTTGGAAGATCATTATGAATTATGGTACGATACGGAAACAAAACAGGTCTATGACGGCCCGCTGACCGGGCAAATTCCCGAACAGGTCAAACTATTTTGGTTCTACCCGTTTGACGCGATGGACCCGCAGGGCAGAAATACAAAGCTCGACGAAATTAAACCGGGCTGGCGTAAAGATTTTCAGACAGATCTGCCGGTGATCCAAATTGCAGGGAAAGATTTCTTCGTGGATGAAAAGCGGAAAGCTTTTCGGGATACCGAAAATTGCTGGAACATGATCAGCTTCGCCGACGTGTTTAAACGAGGGGGTAAAACGGGTATCTATATCGACACGCGCGTAACCCAGGTGCCTTTTTTGCATGAATTTGACCCGTATCATGCGCCTGAAGAATTGCCTGAACATATCGTATTTGCCGGGGTGCCGGATGGTCAGCATCTGGCTTTTCTCCTGAACGAATGGAATAACCCTGAACCTAGCAGACATCAGGGCTGGCCCGATGAAAAGCGGCGAATAGGTCGTTAGACCATCCATTCATCACCTAAGTCATCCGCGTGCGCCGGTGACTTTTTCATTTTAATCCGCTTATTTATGGAAGAACCCCGAAGGGCTCCTTCCATACCATTAAAAATCAAATCATATTATGGAAGAAACCAGAGAGCAGCAAAAACTCCATGGGTTCCTGCAATGCGCAATTTATATATCCATAGGACTGGAAGCCGCTATTTTTATTTACCACGATGCCCCGTTCTGGGGCATTTTTTTTACTCCCCTGGATAAGATCAGTCACCTGGTCATTTATTCCAGTCTGGTTTATAGTAAGCTGACAACGTTTGGCCTCATCTGCCTGGTCAGCATCGGTACGCTGGCAAAAAAGAAAACAGACCTCGACCCTAAAAAGCATATCGTCTACCCGCTTGCGCTCGGTCTGTTTTTATTCTTTGGCTCCCTTGTTTTTCAGGGCAGGGCTTCCTCATTAGCATTTGCTTATACGGGCTGGTATGACCTGCTGTATTTGGTTTGCTCGTTTTCCGGGGCATTGCTGGTCAGCCTGTCTATGGACAATATTTCCAAGTTCATCCGCTCGGGCTTGGGCAAGGATAAATGGAACACCGAAGCGGAAAGCTTTATGCAGCCCATCCAAAGGGTAGATACGCCTTACTCCGTCAATATCCCGATGCTGTTCTACTATAAGGGCAAGGTCAGGAACGGCTGGATCAATATTTGTAATGTCTTTCGCGGTACCATGGTCATCGGCACCCCGGGCAGCGGTAAAAGCTTTTCCATTGTCAATCCTTTTATTCGCCAGCTCATCGCCAAAGAGTTTGCGGTCTGCCTGTACGATTTCAAGTTTCCCGATCTTGGCCATATCGCCTATTATCATTACCTGCTGGCCAAGCAGAACGGTAAGCTGAAAGGCTTTGCCTTTCATGTCATCAACTTGAACGATATCGAAAAAAGCCGGCGCATCAATCCCTGGCGGGCAGACTACATCCGTTCGCTGGCCGATGCAGCGGAAACTGCCGAGGCATTGGTCGAAGCGTTAAAAAAGGGTGACCGGTCAGGCGGCAGCGACCAGTTTTTTACACAGTCAGCGATCAATTTCCTGGCGTCCTGCGTGTATTTCATGAGCAAGTACAAAGGTGGCATCTATTCCAGCTTTCCGCATGTCCTGGCGCTGCTGAACCGTTCCTACGAAGAGATTTTTAATGCGCTGACCTCGGAACCCGAATTGCGTTCGCTCCTATCGCCCTTTATGACCGCTTACAACGCTAAAGCCTTTGATCAGCTGGAGGGCCAGATCGGCACACTCAAGATATTCATCAGCCGCCTGGCAACGAAGGAAACGTACTGGGTCTTTTCCGGCAATGACTTCGACCTGAAAATATCGGCGAAGGAAAATCCCGGAATGCTGGTATTAGCCAATGACCCGAATACCCAGAACATCAATTCAGCCTGCTATTCGATCATTATCAACCGCCTGACCAAGCTGATCAATACCAAAGGTAACCTGCCATCAGCGCTGATCGTGGATGAGATACCCACCTTGTTCGTCCACCGGGTCGAGAATCTGATCGCAACTGCCAGGTCGAATAAGGTCGCCGTCTTGATGGGCCTGCAGGAATTGCCCCAGTTTAACCAGCAATATGGGAAAGATACGGCTGCCACGATCACCGCGGTAGTGGGCACCGTACTGTCCGGCTCGGTCCGGAATAAGGAAACCCTGGAGTGGCTGGAGCGCCTGTTTGGTAAATCCAAACAGATCGGTGAAGGGCTATCCATCGACCGGAACAAAACCTCTACCTCACTCAATGAAAAGCTGGAAGTACTCATCCCGGCGGGAAAGATCGCATCGCTCAATTCGGGTGAAATGGTCGGGGTGATCGCCGCCGATGCCCAGGAAAAATACACCGGGGCTTTTGAAACCTCAGCCGTTAACTGCCGGATCAATCTCGATATGGAGGCCATCCGCAAGGAAGAAAAAGGCTACAAGGGCTTACCGTCTTTCTATGACTTTGGCGGCAAAATGGATGAAAAGCTCCGGCAGAACTTTAACCAGATCAGCCAGGAGATACAGGAAATGGTATTGGCTTTCAAGCCGCCGGCGCCCGTTACACCCATTAAAGCGACCATGAAGAAATGAAAGAAGACCCGAATGAAATACAATTACCCCATTATTTGTTGGTACACCCTGATCTTAAAAATGACCCGGTAAATAAACAGGGGGAGATCGGATTTATAACCGCAGCGATCCTGAACACGGACGAATTTTATGTGGGTTTTGACGACTATGAAGTTGGCTTCTACAGTGCTGACGCCCTGCTAACCTTCAAAGAGCCCGGCGATATCTATGACTTTATGCACCAAAATGCGCTGACACTATCCGTAGATGATTTTAAAGACCTGAAAAATATTGCCCTCTTATTAGATCATGGAACGGAAAAACATATCCGTACCGCCATGGAACTGGTTAAAAAGAACGGCAGCATTCACGATGCAGTAACAATTGGATTAGACCAGTTTCTTGGAATAGATCAAACCAGGGGCCTGAAAAGATAGGCTCCTGCAGGCCAACCCGCCGCCTGCAAAATCTAACAACCATTTAAAGCAATTCGCATGAAAAAGGAAGAAACTATGGGCTTGATGGTCATGATCAGCCCGGTCCTTTGGACTTCTGACCACGCCGGAAAGATCGGCATTATTGAGTTTACAGACTTTGAAGCAGACCAGATATGGGTAAGATTTGAGGACGAGGAAGTAGATTCCTTCAGCGCTAAAACATTGTTTGTCCTTAGAGCTACTGAAGAATTAAAGGAATTGGCGGAAAAATACAAAGCCGTCCAATGGCCACCCGTAGCCCAAAATCTGCAAACCCTTGCTTTGCTGCAAGCATCGGGATCGACCGAACAGCTGAAAAAAGCCTATATACTCCTACAGGACGACCCGGAACTCCACCGTGAGGCAACGATCCGCCTGAATGAAGCCATTGGCCTGGCCCCCGCCCGAAAAACAGGCAGGTAACATCTTAAACATTAAATATTATGGAAAATCAAACTTTAGCCGGAACACTCGTTTTAGTGCAGCCGGATTTAGCAAACAATCCCGAAGAAAAAAAGGGACACATCGGCATTCTGACCTACGCCAGGTCTGAAACAGAGAACTATGTAAGGTTCCCCGAGGGAGGGGAAGCCTTTTATCCTGCCGGTCAGGTCATGATGCTTAAAGATAAACAGGCGGTTTTCAATGACCTGACCAATAATGGCTCCAACATGCCGCTGGAGGATTTTAAGGCCATGTACAAGATCATGCTATTGCAGGACAGGGGTACCTCACAAGCTTTATACTCAGCATTGGCCATAGCGAACGATCATCCCGGTTTACAGGAAAAAGTATTGGAATCAATTAGCCAAACACCAAAACAGGAATTGGCCAAATCGTACAGCCGATGAAGCTATTGATCAGCTTCTGCCTGGTCTGCCTGCCCCTCAAACACCTAAAAATAAATTCAGCATACGGTTACCGTATCCACCCGCTTACCGGCAAATATGCCATGCACGCGGGCGTCGATCTCAAAGCCCGCCACGACACGGTTTATGCTATCCTTAATGGTTTTGTAAGATCCACCGGCTATGAAAATGGCCTTGGCATAAACATCCGGCTGGTTCATGGAGCGGTTGAATCCATATACGGCCACCTCAGCCAAATTTTTGTAATACCCACCGATAGCGTAACCGCTGGTGAGCCTATCGGCATTACCGGCGCTACCGGACATGTGACCGGCGAGCATCTGCACTTCAGCATTTGCTACAGGCATCAATATATCAATCCAATTAAATTTTTATATGAACTGCTAATTAAACAAGAAAATGAGCAAAAACTTCAAACCACTTCCGGTACAGCTTTCAGACAAGCTGATCGGTGAAATCAAAGAGGGTAATTCCCTTTTTCAAAAACCGGTTAAAGAAAACGGCATGCCTGCCTTTGTTAAACCGATTAATCCCACCACCGGGAAAGGCTACAGCGCGATGAATGCGCTGATCCTCGGGATGCAGCGCCATGACGATCCAAGATGGATGTCGGCAGACGCCGCCCGTTATGCCGGTAACTGGGTCAAAAAAGATGAAAAGGGAACGATGATCGAGTTTCCCAAGACCAGTGACATTCAGGCCATCCGTACGGCTGACGGCCAGCGTATCAAGGATGAGGCGGGCGTGACCCAGACCAAAACCGTCGAGTTTGAAAAGCCGCAACAGGGCCAGGCCTTTCTCTTTAACGGCAGTCAGCTCAAGGACATACAACCCCTGGAAGAATTTCTGGCCAAACAGAACGAGGGCCAAACACTATCACCTGTGGAACGCGCCGCCAAGCTGATCGAAGACAGCAAAGCCGTGATCATCCACGGCGGGCAGGAAGCCTATTACGACAAACAGCGCGATGCCATTTTCCTGCCCGAGCCGGAACAGTTTGAAAATGAGACGAAGTATTACCAGGCGGCCATTCACCAGCTGGCGCACTGGACCGGCCATGAGGACCGCCTGAACCGCCCGATGGAGGGAAAATTCGCCTCGCTGGACTACGCCCGCGAAGAAATGCGCGCTGCCGTTGCCGCCATCCTGATCGGCGGCGAATTAAAGATCGGCCATAATTTCGGTCAGCAGGCCGCTTATATGAGCAGTTTCGCGAAGATCCTGAAAGATGAACCTTTTGAGATCGCCAAAGCTTCACGTGACGCCCAAAAAATTGCGAACCTGCTGCTGGGGGTTAACCAGAAACGCGAACAAAAGCAGGGTGCCGAGGCTGTGGGTTTTAAAAAGGGCGACGAGATCGCCTATATGGATACTACCTACAAGGTGCTGGAGACCTACAAGACCAAAAGCATTAAGGTGGAAGATGCAGACGGCGCGCGCAAAGTATTGAAACCGGAATATGGCCTTTATAAATCCCTGCTGGAGGCCAAAACTAACCCGCGCGACCGCGAAGCCGACCTGGTACTGGAAGAAGAGCAGGGCCAGTCCGAGGAACAGGGTCAGCAACACAGAATAGGACGTTAAAAATGAACCTGGTTAACTTTCAAGAAGATGAGCTCCCGATCAAGGATCTGGAAACCATCGGGCTGGCCGCAGGCGGCCAGCTCCTGTTAAATGTCGATGACCTGAAAGCTTTGCTTTCAGGTCGCCGGACAGGGTTAATGGAACTGCATGACCTTGAAGCCGAAAACATTAGGATCAAATCCATCAACGCCAAGATCTCGCTCAAACCTAATGAGGCCGGGAAACTGGACCTGCTTATTCACCCGGTATACCGCAAAGCGGCGACGCCGGAGTTTCTCGACGAGACCGAAGCGCAGCAGTTGCGAAAAGGGGAAGTAGCGAGCTTACTCAAGATCACGGTGGATGACCGTGGCAATAAAAAAGAAATGCTGGTGGAATACGATCCGGAAACCAGGGAGTATATCGTTTCGGATACCGACAAGATATTGGCGCCGGATATGGTCAACAATGAATTTCTGACGCCGGCCCAAAAGGAAAATTACCGCAAGGGCAGAGAAGTGCGGATTGCCGATGGCACCAAATTCAGCTACTCTGCAACAGATCACCACGGCATACGCTCCAATAAACTCAGGCTGGTTGCCTCGATCCTGATCGATGGCGGGCTATCCTATATGGTCTATAAAGGGCTGAACGCCTTGTTTAACCAAAAGCGCGATCAAAAAACTGCTGAAAAATTGAGCCCCGGTTATCACCAGGCGCTTAAAGACATCGAAAACCAGCATGGTTTTGTTCCGCACCAGTTTGAACGTACGCGGGCCGGGAGGTCACGCTGATGAACCCGCTGTTGACCCGGCTGGGGGTACCGCCCGAAGTGCAGGATTTTTTCCATTTAGGCGATGACCTTGTTTTCCGGTACGGTGATTCCGCAGAACATTTTGGCGAAGGGTTTCATAGGCTGCCGGCCACCGAAAATTTATGGCTGGCCGGACCAGAAACCGCCTCCCATGTCGTGGTCTCCTTTTCCGCGATGGAAGCGATAGCCCTCGTCACCCTGCACCGTCATCATTATCCCCGGCTACAGCAAACGGCCTTTGTTGCCATTGGCAGCAGGCTGCATGACGGGCAGGCATCCTGGATAAGGCAGCACTTTCCAAAACGAAAGTTTACCCTGGTCTTCGGAAAGGACCTGCTGGGTCATCTGACCGCTATCAAAATGGCAGCCGGCATCAGGAATGTGCCTGTCCGGATGTTTCATACGGGCCACCAGGTCGCCATATACAATGATGAGCGTGAGTTGATAACGAGCGATGAACGCCTTAGTTTACATGCCTTCCAGGAGGCATTTGGCTTGCGCCCCCGCTTTCGTACCGCGTGTGCCCGCCTGGCTTTAACTTTTTTAGACCAGCTGCAAACCAGCAGGACATAATAAATTTTACCGGGGGCGGTAACCTGTACGCGATTTTCGAATGGCCGGTCACATGAACTCACCGATCATATAATTTAAATCAATAACAAATGATGCAAAACGATGATATCTTATTAAAACCGGCCATGCTGTTCGCTTTTCTGAAAGCCCTGCCGATGATCCTGCTTGCCATCACTTTCCTTTTGCTGGCCTGGTGGCTGTCGCCTTATTTTATTTTATTCAGCCTGGCCGTATGTGCCGCCGCCTGGTACCGGCTCCTGTACATCCGCAGTTTTCAATACCTGGTAACTGCTGAGTATATCCGGATAACACGCGGCATCTTTTTTAAACGGGTAGACCAGGTAGAGATGTTTAGGGTAAAAGATTATATAATCACACAGTCTTTTATCCTGCAAATATGCAAGCTGATGTACCTTACCTTAAAAAGTACCGACCCGGAAAATCCCGTCATCCAGTTCCAGGGCATTCCTGAATCGACCATCACAGATACCATACGGGACAGGGTATTGTCGGCCCGGAAAACCAATAATATTTACGAATTAAATTAAAAAAAAACTTGGAAATTACTAAGTAAATTAGTAATTTTAATTAACAAAATCGCACCATGAAAGCCATTGTCCGCAACATCTTATTGGCCTGTTTAATTTCCATGTTTGCTTTTTTCGGTGCAGTTGGCCGAAAGCATAGTAAAGAAAAAATGACACCGGAACAGAGAGCAGAGGCGAGAAAGGAAACCTTAACTTGTTTGTCAGTTGCCTTTATAGCCTGTGGTTTATGCGCCTGGCGATGTAGCGTCCTCAGTCGCAGGTTGAATGAAGAGCGTGAATACCAGCGCAGGTTCAATGAATATATGCGCAATTCTGCGTTTAACAGGCATTATTAAATTAAATGCTTAATTTTGTAACATCTTAAAAGCGGGCGATCTGCCCGCAATTTGTGATAAGGTTTAGGTTGAAAGGTCCCGGCGGCGAGCGCTAAGGGACCTTTCTTTTTAAATACCTTTCAAGGCTGACATTTTTCTATCAGCCGGCATTCCTGCGGTTGCAGTGATCAGCCCCTTTCTTAAGAACCCTAAAATTTACCAAAATGAACTTGTTCCCATTTGCGATGGTGCCTTTCCGGCCATCCACTGCGTATCTATTGCTTCGCACAGCTCCCTGGTGGATACTCTACTATTTTTCAATTCCGCCGATTTTCCTGATCCATCCCATGCTGATCATCGCCAATTTGTTGATCCTGATGGTTTTCTTCTATCGCTTCTTTTTACTCTGTTCGGAGCTATATATAGTGAGCCCGGATATGCTGATGGTCAGCACCGGTTTAGCCAATAAAACGGTCAAATGGCTTGATCCCTTGCAGGTTAAAGAATTTAAAGTGCAGCAGACCAGGTTGATGCGGTACTTTAAAGTTTCCCATGTTACGGTGATCAGTGAGGACGATATCAACATGTCATTTACTTTAAAAGGGATAGATCTAAATACCTTGACCGAGGCCTTGCGACTGACGGTAGACCTGCTGAAAGTGAGGCAGGAGCATGTTAAACTGCTGACGAAACTGATCGAATTGGCGGATTCCATAAACGCACATCATGGAAAGTAAAGAAATAACAGTCGTCATGGGAGCAGCCCCTTTTATCATCGATACCGTTAAACGGGAACTGGTACAGTTTAACAAACGGGACAATATTATTCCCTTCGCTGACTTAAAAGAAGAAGAGGGGTATTATTCTGCTAAATTCGATAAGAGCCGCAATAAGATTTCTTCGGAATGGCCCGAATCCGGGAAACACGACGATCATATCCTCAACATGCGCATTCCCGCGCCGGTCCTCGACGCGCCTGGCTCCCTGACACCAGAATTTATACAGGACCTGAACAGCTTAAGTCAGCATAAAGAATGGGGATTCTATCTGGCCGATAACGATACCACACTCCGGCTGTCCGGCAAACTGCCGCATATTGACCTGGCTGGCACCGATTTTACGATCGACTGGCGATTAAGGGAATTGCGGGAAACTGAACTGCCCTGGAAAAATATCAGTCTAAGGGACATGGAAATGTCGGACAGCGGGGAAGAATACCTTTGCTTTTACCACACGGAAACCCATGAGCTATTTGAGGTGGATGAAAACCTGTTTGAATTGCCGGAAAATGTCGTAGTGCTCGAAATACCTTATGAAGTAAAACTCGATCCCGTCGCCGTGGCAAGACAGTATGGTATCGGAGAGACAGACCTGTTATTTGAGCACCCCTTTCAGATGAACCTCAGCGCGAAAGTAACCCACTTGTCCGAAACGAACTTATCCAGGTTTATTGAAGAGAATATTCAAAAGCGAGACAACGCAACGGATAATGCTGGCCGCACCCCCAAACGCGGAAGGTAGAAACTTGAATTTTAAACGCAGGCTGACCTGCGGGCGTAACCGCAACGGTAACCCTTACGCTTCCTTAATTGAAAATCTTATTGATCATGGACGTACAAATATTAACTGCCGATGACCTGGAAAAATTCCGGTTGCGGTTATTAGCAGATATAGAGAATTTATTGAACATCAAGCAACCTAAGAAATGGCTGAAGACACATGAAGTCGTTGAATTATTAGGTATTTCAGAAGTAACCTTACAAACCCTTCGTAACCGTAAAAAAATTCCCTTTACCAAATTAGGCGGGGTCTGTTTTTATAATGCAGAAGAAATAGATGAGTATTTATCTAAATCAAAATACACCACACTTTAATTTAAACTTTTATCGCTTCCTTTTTCTTTTTTTCCTGAAAACTCAGATGCTGGAAAAAATTAAAATCGCAGTCAAACAGGTATTGCGCCCGGCCTTCTTCCAGGTCTTTTAAAAACTGTTCCCGGTTCTCCAACTCAGGCGGCATAAGATCGCCGATATACAGTCGCATCAATTTAAACAGGGATATATGCTCTTCATGTTGCTTTAAGATCTCGATTTTCTTCGGCATTCGCGCACGGATGTGATATCTTTTGCCCGGATCGATCAAAGTGTAGTAGGCAGGGCGCTTTTTAATGTTCATATTCAAATAACGGAAACGGGCGAACAGTTCGCGGATCTGTACGGAATTGAGCGGCCCGGTAATTTTATTTAGCATGGTTTTGTAACAAGCCATGCAATACCTGCTGTCATTCAGCACAGCCAGGATCACAATTTTTCCCACCTTAACCATAACGATCTGACTGTTCAGGTTATCCAGATAGTCAAATTCTTCCTCTTCGGTTTCTACCAATGCTTCATAAACTACAATGGTCCCATAAACCTTGTCATTTATTTTGGCGCCGGAATAATGATGCCTGACGATACTATGCACATGATACATCTCATGCCAGCAATACGTTTCTGCAATGGTTCCCGACGTCTTTCTTTTATCCCTCTCTATTGGTAAATAAGTGTCTTTTAAATGCGTCTTGAAAAATAGCAAGGCGACCCAATGAAAGAGCTTTAGATACAATCTTTCATCTCTTTCCAACTCCGCGCAAACCTCATCATAACTTTTCTTTAATAAGGTACTCACCGGTATCTCCAGTGTTTTACCCAATTCCGTATTGCAGTCAGCACAACACGGGACCGTATATTTAGTATGTTTTATAGTAGTCTGATTGGGCAGGATCATAAAGGATGCCGGCGTGCCATAGCTCCGCAAGATCCAGTTGGGTATCACATGTTCATTGTTAAAGGTCTTTCTTTTCGGCGATATGCCGCAAATAAAACAATGGTGCCTTTTTACAATTTTATCGATAAAGTCCTCATAGCTGAAGTACACGATCCTGCGGTCTTTCGCGCTGATGATCGAGTTCGTTTTTTTATGCTGAAGAAATTCGGGCATTTAATAAAATATTACCAAAGATGGGAAAACCTTCCTGAAGTTTTCCATCAGGCAGCTTCCCGTTTCTTTTTTGCTCCCGGTTTGATCAGTGCGCCATTAATGGCTTCAGTAATGATGCTGTCTTCAATATCAGCCAAATAAATGCGTGTATCGGCCTGGGTTTCGTGGCCCATCGCCTCCTGTATAATTTTAATGTCCACATCCGCTTCATTCAGATGGCTCGCAAAACCATGCCTTAAAGCATTCGAGGTAAACTGTTTTTTCCAGCCAATGGCCTCCGCCATTGCCTTTGAATCTTCATTGAAATCCTTTAATGCAGAATCTATCCGGACATCAATTTTCTTCGCGGTGTCATGTTCCTTCATAATAAAAGGAAAGATATACCCGGCATCCGACTGGTCAGGATACTGCTCAAATATCTGGATCACCTTTATGGCCTCCGGATGCAATTCAAAATCATAGTTGCGTTTATTTTTCGACCGCTTGTAAACAATACCGTTATTGACAAAATTCTCTTTCTTGAGTTTCATCATATCGTTAAAGTTCATACCCCTGGCGTAGTACATGAAGCGCATGAGCAGGTGTGAACGGTAGATGCGGGTCTCTTTTGCCGGTTTCAGGTTGAGGATCCTTTCCCAGTAATCGAGTTTGATCGAACGCTTTTTAGTCCTGATCCTTTTATAAGCTTTAAATTTAATGTACTTCTTAGGATGATGATCTTTATTACACAAACCGTCGGCAATCGCTAAATTCCAAACGCGGTAATAGGTTCGTAAATAATGGCTCCGGGTTGATTCAGTGCAGCCTGAAATCTGTTTTTCATAGGCCTCATGATCCGATTTGGTAAACGCTAAAAACATCTTATCCTTATCCTTTAACAATTTCTTAACCGTTAATTTGTTATTATAAAAAACGTTAGCATAACCCGGATTATCAACCGACTCGTAATAATCAATGATAGACTGGATATAAGCCAATATCTTATTCGGTTTTTCAGGGGCTGCTGCCAGCTGAATGCGATTGGTAAGATTTGCCTTAATTTCTACATGTGTGATCGGGCGGTTTGCCTTCTCGGCAGTTTTTATTTCGTAATCAATATCATCAGCGATCTTTTTGATCCTGGCAGACAGTTCAAGGAATTTAGGATGTGAGGTTTTTGGCCTGCTATTATCTTCATCCCAGTTTTCAACTGAGCAGCTAAAGCCCGTGGTCATATATTTAGGTACGCGGTTTTGCATCATCCTTATCCGTACCTCATGCTCTCCGATAACATAATTTTTATCGGTTTCAATTATCTCTCTGTAAGTCCAAAGGACTGGTTTTACAACAATCTCCATACGATCGGTTTTAATGTTTTTTTGTATGCGTGTATGTATGCAAGTGCTCTATCATTTACCTGTCGTGATAAAGCTGTGATAAAACAAATGTAATAAAAAAGCTAATTAAAACCGAAAAATATTGTCATAAAAATGTCGTTAAATAATTGATAATTAGATATTTGAATTATTTTTGTAATTGGTTGAATTTTTCAAAATCCCGTATGGCATGCAAGAGGTCATCGGTTCGACTCCGATATTCTCCACTGATTATCAAGCACTTACGGAACTGTAAGTGCTTTTTTTGTGATTTATCGCATCATATTAAACCTTATTTGGCTTAAATGAAGTGAGGGAATCATTTAATATACAAATATCAACAATCATTAAATAATTGATTATCAGTATTTTGATTATATCGAAATTGATAAGTTGTATGCAAGAGGTCGGCGAAAGATTTGTTAATAAGTTTTAACTTAATTCGGCTTTTTGTGAAAAGTAAAACAAGGGTAAAACATGCTTTGCTTTGTCTATTCATGCTTTGCTTTGTCTATTAAATGAAGATAATGCAGTTAAAACAAGTGTTTTGTTTGTAGTCTCTGATTTATAGATTTTTTTTTACTCCAGTTCACGTCAATCTTACGAATAAAGCATTCAGGACACCAATTCGGCCACCTAAAAATGTTTTTTACTTAAATGTTAAGTATAATTTAATTGTTGAAATTTAGCTATTTATGAATTTAAAGATGGGTTAAAGAGTATTTTTAAAACCTGAAGTCATGATTCTTTAATACGCTTGTACCGTAATTATTATATTTGACTAACTAAACGATCACAATAAATGGACGAATCTGCAAGTGAGCTAATATTTGAACAATCTACAGTAGTTGAGTATCCAGGAGTTTATACATTGGGCTGTTATGCAAAACGAGTAACCTTTCACTCTCAGCAGAATCGAGCTTTAAACTTAGTTTGTGCATTATTCGAAGAAGGAAAAATTAATGAAAAGTCGAAAATAGGAATTGTAGGCGGTGGACTTGCAGGTATGACAGCCGCAGCCGCAGCATCTTCAAAAGGTTGTAGCGTAACATTATTTGAAACAGAAGAACTCCTAATGCCCATTCAAAGAGGAAATACCACTAGATATATTCACCCCAATATATATGACTGGCCGAACGAAGGAAGTGGGACTTTCGAAACTGATCTTCCCTTTTTAAATTGGAAAGCAGATACAACCGTTAATGTTATCAAGCAAATAGAGGATGAATGGAAGTTAGTGGTTGGTTTGATTGATGTAAAAACTGATGTTGAAATCAATGCTATTAGAAAATCAACTAAAGGTGTCAAATTACTTTCAAATAAAGGGAATAAACACTTTTTTTTCGAATGTGTAATTCTTGCAGTGGGCTTTGGAGAAGAAATACCAATAGAAAATTTGGCTATGAGTTTATATTGGACTGACAATGGTCTTCACCAAAAATCAGGTAAAAATTCCCAGAAAGTTCGTGAATACTTAGTGAGTGGATGCGGAGATGGCGGTTTGATGGACACCTTAAGACTAACACTTAAAGATTTTAAGCAGAAAGAATTTACTGAGAAGCTTCTATCTGAAAATTTTCCGGATCTTAATAACGCCCTAATTGAAATTGAAAAAAACGCACCGCCTGATTTTGACGAAGCTTCTGATTACTTACTCGAAAAGTATAGCGAATTAGACATTCCTGAACAATTAGAAAATTACATAAAAGACAATCTCAAAAAAAACACGAAAGTAACGCTTAACGCAATGACTCCTTCTTATTTATCTACGCAATCCTCCATATTGAATAGGTTTGCTGTTAAATTAGTTATGGAATTTGGCGATGTAAGTTATATCCAGGGAAAAATAAACGTTACACGAAAAGAAAGCGGTGGCTACCGGGTGACTTTTAAGACAGAAAACAACCCCCCTCCAGGAGATTATGATGATGTGATTGTCAGGCACGGTCCCACGCCGGTTATTAAAGATTTGACTGGCAAAACAGAGGCCCCTTATAATGCCAATAAAAAGGATTCCACCGGTAAAAAGCTGTGGACAAATGATTTTTATGTGAGTAATACAAAGTTAAGTCAACCGTTGACCCCAAAGGCATTCGCAGAAAATAATAGACCAGAATTTGAAACAGTACTGGCCAAAAGCAGGAATTTCACTGGATGTATTGTTTCAGGGCCCGATAAAGAACCGTTTTATATGGTATTTTTAAATTCAAAATCAATACCCGAAATGTTCAAGGAATACCAAGAATTTATGAAAGTTCCGGTAAAATATCTTTTAGAACAAAAATTCGAGAATAATATGCAAGAATATGCTGATGCTACTAGGTCGAATATTAAAAAAAGGGCAACTTTAGGACCCGGGGTTGCCATTAGAAATATAACGTTGAGTGATGGAGGGCAAGGGACACTGGGGTGCTTTTTAACCCTACCCGACGGCCAAACCGTTATTTTATCTACCAGCCACGTTTTAGGAGAACCATCGAAAACAACAAACTACATTGCTGCATTGGGGATCGATGGACAAGATCAGATGAGAATTGGTAAACTTTATGATAGTGTACGCTTATCTGGTATCAAGGCAGGATCAGATTTTTCAGATGTGAATTTAATCGATGCTGCTATAGCGATACTTGACCCGGGCATTAGATTTTCTTCAAAAATCCCTTTCCGGCAAAAGCAGCTAACTATCGTTGGCTATTCGACACCTGAAATAAATTCCATGGTTTACAAATATGGTAGCGGTAGCGGCCTAACCAAAGGAAAAGTATTGGCGGTAAACGGTACTATGCAGGTAAGCTACAATACAAATCGTAAGCGCGCCTTTAGAGAAGTTATACTGATAGAAAGCGAGGATGGTCGACCATTCTCCCAACCGGGGGATTCAGGGGCATTGATTTTTAACGAAAAAGGAATTGCCTTTGGGATCATATTTGCCGCAAGCGGATCAATTAGTATCGCTTGTCCCATTCAACCCATCTTAACCCAATTTAATTGTAAGCTTTACGATACCCTCGAATAAGCGAAATGTTTAATTAATAATCGTTAATTATTATGATTTGATGTTGATTCTTAATGGCTTCAAACATATCTCTTTACCTAATTTGTGAAAAAGAGAACACCGTTAACAAATCCCTTCAGTATCAAAAATGGAGATCCCGCACCTTATTCCAATAGTACTTTATCGGAAATAGATTCTGTCAAGATTTTAATGGGTCTGCTGAATTCGAATCATATAAAGTGTAAAATTGAAACATTGGATAAAATCCAAATGGCGACGAGTTTCTTGAATTTATGGCAAGTAACAATTCGCCTATCGGAAATTTTCCGATATTTATATAAATGGGAAAACTGCTCGACCAATTTGCGGGGTTGAAATTTAATAACGAAGCCGAAGTAAGTCAGGACTTTATATTGCCCTTGTTGCAGAATTACTTAGGGTATTCTTTAAATGAAATAAAACCGGAGGAACACTATCCAGCCAGGGATTTGCATTCCGGTGTCAATACAGAAAAGGGTGGCTCAAAAGGCCTGACTCACCGGCCGGATTTTGTTATTTGTCTGGATGGAAATATCGATGAACCAAGGTTTATTATAGACAGCAAAGCTCCCTCTGAAAATATCAATGATCATTTTGGGCAATTACGTTCTTACGCTAACAGCGTTGGCCGGAACTTTTTAATGATGACCAACGGTACAGAGATCAAAGTTTTTGATGTCAATGTTCTTTTGTTTTATTCTGATAGCATAGAAAGCCTGCAAAATAAGCTGGATCACCTCGTTGGTCTTTTAGGGAGGGATAACCAGGCCCTCAAATCCCATTTCGAAATTCTGAGTAACCTAAACTATGCGGGATCCATCGGAATTACTCAAGAGGATGAGTTTAACATGCAGGTAAATAAAAACATGTTGATTTTATCGGATTTTAGAATTTACCTGCAAAATATCCGAGATCAATTTACCAATTGGCACCTCCCAATTAATAACTTTCAGGCAATCAACAATCTGGAAATTCAAAAGATAAACCCGCACCATCATTTGACTTTTAAGCATTACCTGGCAGTAAAAGAACGGTATGACAGGGAAAATTCAATTAAGCTTACGCAAATACAAAGAGAATACAACCTCAATATCAAAGTATTTGTGGGGAACACAGGTGCGGGTAAAACTACGCTATTGAGATACCTGACTTATTTTAATGCACAAAACTGCTTAGATTTCAGAGATGTTAATATCCCGGTTTATATTCCTTTAAGGGAAATAGGCCACAATTATAACCTAGAGTTTCTAATAGAGCGCCAGCTGAATAATGGGGGCTATACCTGTAGTTCATTCCGGGATTTAGCTGGTAAGAACAAATTTGTTTTCCTTCTTGACGCATATGACGAAATTAGCGAAGGGCTAAGGCTAGAGACATTCCAGGCCATTGAAAATCTCAGTCAAAAGCATGAATGTTTTGTAACCACCAGGCCAAATATCGTCCCACAGTTTACCCCCTCTGAAATATTTGAGATACTGCCAATTTCGGAAGAACAGATCGAAGAAATTACCCGCGCATATATAGATAATGGTTACTATGACTTTCAAAGCAAGGTTGAAAGTAACAACTTAAAGGCGGAGGCAGGTAACACATTGCTCTTGCTTTTTCTAATTTCAATCTTTAAAGAAACAGGATCGCTGCCCAGTACCGCCACTAAAATTATTAATGATATCGTAACCCGGGTAAAGAAATGGCAAGAGGCCAAGGCAAAACAATTTGGTCATTTAAATTGGGCAACGCTTGCCGAGTTTTTATCTGCAATTGCTTATAGGATTGCTGAAGCAGGTGACGCTAACCTGAGCATCGACGATGCCGAAGAGGTTATTCTTGAAATTCAACTGGAAATGGAAGCCAAAAGGAAAATCCCTGCAAATCTTACGGTTGGAGACATTGTCAATCACCTTAAACAAACCGGCTTAATCATTTCAACGGATGACCAAATTTATTTTTGGCATCGTTTATTTCTGGATTATTTTGCTGCTTTTGGCTTAAAAAGAGATTTTCAAAAAGACCATAACGTTATTCACCGGCTTGTGAACCAGCAAAAATGGGAAATGATCCTGGTGGGGCTGTCTTCTCTGCTGGCTGATTCCTCTAATCTTATCAGTATGGTCAAAGGTGAGATTTGGCTCGCGGCCTACTGCCTTTCTGAAAATATGAATTGTTCCTCAGCCATCACAAAAGAAATCGTCGATGGCCTGATAAATCAACTGGGGTCTCCGGTACAATCTCTGCGGAAAAGGGCCATGAGCTATTTGGCGCGAATTGGTAACGAGCAAGCCAATGAATTTCTATATACCGTTTTTGACCAGGACTATCCTGCTGATGTTAAAATGATAGCCTTATCGAATATCGCGAAACACAAAACTCCAGCGGCAAAAAAGATCATTTATGACCATATAGATTGGAATGAAGGGGATTTTTTTAAAGGGACATCTTCGCAGGCTCATGTTCTTTATGGGCTTTCCTGTTTTGATGAACCGGAACATCTCCGAATAATTGAAAATTGGGAGAAGTATCATGATTACATGGCCAACATGACTTGTGAAAGGATATTTTTAGAGCTTCATGCGAAAAACCAGTTATCAAAAACTGTTATCGGGAAACTAAAGGAATTTTTTATGCGAAATTTTCAGTTGCACAAACAAGGTGGTGAGAAAGTCAACGCACTTGGAAAAATACTCTCCAAATTCCAGGACGAGAATTTTGCGCTTCAGGTTCTGGAACTTGCTTATATACACGCTGATATTAGTAAACAAGATAGTGTTTACATGCTTTTAAAGAGCATTAATTCCATAAAAGTCATCAACTCCGTAAAGGAGAAAATATTTAAACAGCCAGAGCCATATTAGATAGCTGAAAATTTCGCTAAAGCGATCTGCCATAGTGTATGTGATATACCCAAGGAAATATTTATTGAACTTATTGAGCACCCCAACAAAAATATTGGCTCTATAGCCCTGCAGACATTAACAAGGTTCAGCTTCAATGATGTAAAAGAGGTAGTTTCAAAACATCTTGATGGTAAAAATGGTCAACTCCAAAGTGCTGCTTTAAAAGTTGCCGTAGAGAACGCCGAGATTATCAGCCTCATTCGCAATAATACCCTGCCGGAGTTGCTGTATCTGCCTACCATTCATACATTATTAGATGCAATCAGGAGATATAACTTGACTGAAGCGAAATCGACCTTAAAAAATATTTCCAAATGGATCTCCAGGAAGAAAAGGTACGTGCAGGAATATAGCCTCGCTTTTCACCTGGCAAAAACCTGTTACTATATCGGGGAGAAAGAAATTCATGATGCTGTAGTTAAATTATATTTTAATGGTAGCGCTTTCCTGCAAAATGATGAGCACCTCCATAATAACCTGATGAAATCATTAAAAGAAATGGAAAGAGGAGTTGCTATCGAAATCGCTAAATGCTATTATCGGAAGCATTTTCCCGCTCCAGAAGATAAATTTAATTACGAAACCGAGGTGTTTATTGAAACTACTGAGGAATTACAGTATGCCGAACTCAATATATACTTGAAAGAAATAGCCGAAGATATGATCGTGGAGGTAAAAAAAGAGAATGAAACCGCTATACACAGATTGGAAAGACCGCTTAGCGCTTTGGTGCTTTTGGGGACTTCGTCAGACGAAGAATGGATTATTAACCACCTTGATGATTTCAAAATTCAGTCCAGACCAGATCAAGCACAATTGCGCAGGGCACTGGAGTGCCTCGCACAATTCGGTTCAATAAAAGCGCTCAGTTCTATAAGGACTATTGCTCAAGAATATTCAAACGACGACTCATTAGTAAATGTAAGTCAGGTTGCCTATGAAGCTATTTGCTACCGGGAAAATCTATCCGTGCCAGAAAATGCCCTTTTCGAATTTAATTGATCAGGATGTAAAGAATTCCTGATTTTGGTTGGAGGAATTAATGAACCTGGCCACTGGCGGCTACAGGCATTTCGACTTCCATACGCAGGTCAGCTTAGCGGCGTTTTTTGACTACTGACAAGTAGTTGTGCATTATGTATAATCTTATGTCGCGCCTGATGGCCATATTGATTCAGCCACAAGGCGGATACCTTCGATAATACACCAAACAGAGGGAGACGAAGGGCGGATCTCAACATTATGCAACTATTTATTTTGAAATAACTGTCTTATTAGTATAATTTGGTACATTGATTTAAACCTTACACAATGAGCCGACTTCTTTATTCCGTTCAGGAAATATTTTCATCTAACGGTTACCTTAATACTCATCAAAAGGCTTACTATAATATTCCGTTATATCAACGTGGATATAAATGGGAACCCAGGCACATCGAAAAACTTTTGGACGATATTGAAGCCTTTAAATCGGAGGACGGGAAGTTTTATTGCCTGCAGAATATCACCTTGGTACCTAATGCAAACTCTTTTAACGTGGTGGACGGGCAACAACGCCTGACGACGCTTACCCTAATTTTATCGTTTCTGGGCGAGCAACAATTGGTGCACAATAAAGTGTGTTTTCCAGATAACTCTATAAGAAAGGAAACAAATAAATTTCTAAATACTATTGTGACCAATAAAGATGCTGAGTTCCCAGAGGGTAATTGGCAAGAATTCAGCAACATGTTTCCTGATTATGACCACCAGGATGTAAGCTATTTATTTAATGGTTATCAAGCATTACAGAAATGGTTTGCTAAATTCAATCATGATAGAAACGGCGACTCCTCAAAGTTTTTGAATGTCCTTTTGAACGATGTTAAATTAATCGTGAATAAGTTAGAAACTACAGACAGCGAAGAGAAAATATTTGGGAACCTCAATTCAAAAAGAGTTCCGCTAGATGGAGCTGATCTCGTCAGGGCTATTCTAATAACACGTGTGGCACATGAAGAAGGAAAACGAGAAAGCGACATTAAAAACATTGTTAGGGTAAATGAGAGGAGAGTTAAGATTGGATGGGAACTAGATCAAATCAATCAATGGTGGAGTAAAAAAGAGGTCGCTGTCTATTTCAGCAAATTTAAAAATGTTAAGTCTGCTGAAACTGGACCCGGTGTTAAGCTTTTTAACGAAGAACAGTACCCAATTAACTTACTTTATATGCTGTTCGCAGAAAAGAAAGGCAGATCAGAATTGACTCTTGAACTTATTGAGGAGAATAATAACAATGCGCTTGGTTTATATAAGGAAATCCTTAAACTCCATTACACTTTGCAGGATTGGTATAACGATAAATATATCTATCATTTCTTGGGTTATCTCTTTAATCACCTCACTAAACGTGAATTTAATTTTGGTAATGCCTGGAAGATGTGGCGGGATACAAATAGCAGGGAAGAATTTATAAAATCATTAAAAGATCGTATCAAGTTATCAATTTCTATTGAAGAAAGATTGATTGACTACAATGACATCCAGATGAATTGGTATAAGGATAGCCCGGAAATACTTGTTCGCTCATTGGTACTAATGGACATTATCCACTCTTTAAATAAGGATCATCCAAACCTTCCCTTCGAAGCATTTACAAAATCAAATAATGATATTGAGCATATATTCCCGCAAACTCCGGAGGATATCGCAGAAAAGAAGGACTACATTTCTTTTTTAAACAAATATTTGCTTAAAGAAGACAATAATCGTTTTGATCTAACCGAATTTGATAATCGGAAAGATGATGATGACTATATAGAGATAGTTGACAATTTTATAGACGTGCATATCGCTTCCATACGAATAAACTCAATTGGAAATCTCGTATTGTTATATAACAAACTTAACAGGAGTATAAAAAATGCATCGTATCCTGTAAAACGAGGGAAAATTATTCAGTTTTTCCAGCAAGGTAATTTTATACAACCCCATACTTTTCAAGTTTTTACCCGGTATTTCAACAACCAAAATGATGAAAATTTCGATCTGGAACATTGGACAAATCTGGATATAACGGCAAACACAAATTTCATTACCAGTAAAATCAAAGCTTTTTTTAATTGATCATGAATTTCAACCAATCAATGGAGGAAGTTTCAGTAGGAACCTTGCTCGACCGCTATAACCTAATCGTTCCTGAAATTCAGCGGGAGTATGTCTGGGGCAATAATTATAATAATATCCTGGTCACGTTTTTTAATGACATTAAAGAGGGCTTACAGGAAACTAACAATGGAAATGCGCCATCTAAAAGAACCACTGATTTTCTTCTGAACGCCTTATCAAAGGCAGATAGCAACATACAAAAAACCATTAATGAGATGCTGGTGAAAATCAACCAGATTGATAATGAACTTAACATTGGCTTCCTTTATTCCTACCGTCCCGATTACTATGTTTTTAATGATCGTAATGAGGATATAAATTTGATTGATGGCCAACAGCGTTTTACAACATTGTTCTTTATGCTTTTTTATTTTTCTGTCAAGGAAAAACGCAAGGCGGACTTCATGGGGCTTTTTCGATTTGATCTAAGTTTGGAGCGAATCGCTTTCGATTATCGCGTCAGATCGCTAACGCATAGCTTTTTTATTGATCTTATTAATCATACAAAAAGCCTGGATGACTTGATTAAGGTTGATGGTAAAAATTGGTTCCTGGCCAACTACAACGGTGATCCTACTGTGAAGGCAATTGTACATGGACTATTTCCTAAACTTCACGAGTCGTTCAAGGATGATGATAAAAAATATTACAATTTCGTCCGTGATAATGTTAAATTTTGGCATTTCCGTACAGAGGAAACGTCTCAAGGGGAAGAGCTTTATATAACCATGAATTCTCGCGGGCAACAACTCGCTGATAATGAAAATTTAAGAGCAAAACTTTTTGAACTCGAAGCAATAAGAGGCACCGGCAAAACTACACTTGACTGGAGCGAACAGTGGGAAATATGGCAGGACTTCTTTTGGAAAAAACGAAATAAAAAAGACGCTTTGGCAAACGCTGATGCCGGGTTCAACGAGTTTTTACGCTGGATACAGATAATCAAGATGACCGAGAAGCAAAGAATTATCCTCGATGACGAGGATGATGAATCACCTGATAAAAAAGAAATTTTAAAATACATTAGATGGGATCAAGAATGTCAATTGCAAGCCGAACATCTGCCACTAGTGGAAATTAATAAGTATTTTCTTGCCCTGAATTATCTTTTTGAGGAATTTCCTAACGCTTTAAAGCAATTCAGTAAACAGTATTCAAGTTATAATCATTTTGATCTCCTTGATCCAAAATGGCTGGCACCGAATGGCATAATCAATCAATTGGAGTTATTCCGTTTATTACCAATTCTATACCATGTGAAAAAGGTTTTTGAAAATGGAGGACAACCTCAGCCATTAAACATTTTCAGGCTTATCCGATTCTTTTATAATCTTCGCTTTAACGAAACGATTGTCAAAACTTCTAGTTTCCAGACAATCCAGGCTATAAAAATTGCCGGCCGTCTTAAAGCGGAGGATGATAGCACTTCTTTATTATCCAGAAAAGCAGAATCTATCGTGAATAGCGAAGAACGGCTCAAGCTGACTTTGATAAGGGAAAGTAACGAGCGGTTCCAGCTGGAAGAACAACTTTGGATGGCTGAAGACATGGATTATCACCGTGGTAGTATCCGTTTTCTAATTGATTGGACTATAACCCAATCTTCCGGCGTATTCCAATTTAAAATTTTTAAAAAGCTGCTTGCCTCTTATAAAGAGCTTATTCTCGCTGAAAATGAAATACGTGGGGATCTTTTACCGATAAAGGCGTTTCTTAACGTTCCACAACGAGTAACCTGGAACAGTGCTTTCTTTAAAGAACCTGAATATTTGAATTTTGTCCTGAAGTGGAGTAAGGCTAAGAATATTTCACTCAGTGATTACCTCATCGGGCTTCGCAAAAACTTCATAAATAATTACAACACGGTAGAGAATGTTCAGAATGAAGCGAGTTTCAAAAAACAGGTTTACATATACTACATTTTAGGGCAGAATATTTTAAAAAAGAATGATAACTGGAATTGGGCGGCAGGCAAGAATTTCGGCATCTGGGAACGATATCCTGACTGTAAAAGCATTTTTAACAACAAAAATATTTTTCAGCAATATAAATCTCAATGGAAAGAAAATGCCAGAAATATTATTTGGATACAACGTTCCCTTAACATAGGGCCAAGAAAAATTCAAGTATTATTGGATTGGGGTAAATCGTAATAAATTTTTATAGTTGTGGACATCATCAAAGAAACAATTTCGCTTGGGGAATTTGGAGAGTTGTACTTTACAAAGGACCATTCTTCTTTCAAAGAAATTACAAATCGACTTCCCGAAAGTTTATTTGTAAAAATAAGCACCTACAATATTTCTGGCAATAACGAAGAACTGCTGACATTATTAAAATCTTTATCACCGAACACTCAAATAGTAATCGTTACAAACATACCTGGTCGATGGGATGATTATTGGAAACCTAAGTATCGGGAAGGTGCAAGAAAAATCATACAGACCTATCTCCTGAAATTGGATCCTGAAAACTTCCAAAACAAAATTAAGGTTTACTTTAATTTTCACAATCACTCTAAGATAATCGTTACTGACAATCTCGGCTATATTGGTTCAGCCAACTTTAGTAAAGAAAGCGCAAATAGCTTTGAAGCGGGCATTATTATCCGCTCAAAAGCGATTATTACTGATGTTATTGATCGTTTTTTTGACCCTTTAATCACACGGTCGACTCGATATTTCGGAGGAAAACTGCAGCGTTTAGCTATCGAGTTAGAGAATAATTTAGTTACACTAACAGCTTTTGAAAAAGAAATTGTCAAAATTAATAGCCATGCAATTTGGCTTATTCAGCAAGGAGATCACCCAATTCCGGCAATCCAAGCGAATGCTGATAACCTGGAAGAGCTGGAAATATTAACACTGGATTTTGACGATGTATTTACCGATATAGAAAGGTATCTCCATTCAATTGAATCAACGACCGAGATTCGGATAATTGGCAATTCTATTCGCGGCCTTGTTGAACGTGAATCGATATTGCGAGAAAGAAGCAAATTCAATATGGATTGGCAGATAACTAAAAATAAAGATCAGAATTGGATCAACGATACAGGCGAAAACGGTTTCGAGCTTGAACAAGTCGCCCAAGAAAATGCATTAGAACAATACGAGCAGTTAAATAATGAGGCAGGAGAAAAAATTATTGATCTCAACAATCAAATTGGACTTTATCAAATAAGTATTCAGAATCTCATTTTAATGCTTAATGAATTAGATGATGCCGAACGAAGTATTGATAATACTGATAGTTAGCGATCGGAAAAAGATCAATAATAAAAGAATGTTCCAATCATTTTTATATAAGCCATTATTATCATGAGAGACATAAATGAATTAATACAATATCACCAGGAAAGTGAATTTTTAGATTTTAAACTGGAAGAATACAAGGATGCAAAAAGAATGGATTTGGTCAAAGATGTATTGGCAATGGCCAATGCAGCTTATTCAGGTGATCGCTACATCATCATTGGCATTAAAAAGAACAAAGATGAAATAATTTTTAAAGCAGTGGATAACCCAATTGATTCTGCAAGTATTCAACAATTAATCCATAGTAATATAACTCCAGAAATATCGGTCACTTACGAACCTTTCCTTTTTGAAAATAAAAGCCTGATGGTTTTGACAATTAAAGCCACCGCTGACCAGCCTTACTCCATACTTAAAGACACTCCGCTTAATGAAAAAACGGTACTTAAAAAGAACACGATGCTCATTAGGAAAGGAAGCTATCAGGTGTTGATGGGAAGAACAGATATGGAACAGATCTTTGCCAAAAAATTCAAGGTTAAAAATCTTGATGACCAGATTGAACTAGGATTCAAAGAAGGGGGACACATCTTGAAAATGCTTTGTATTAGAAATATTTTCACGCCGTCAGACGATAATAAAAAACAGATAGAAGACCAGATTCATTGGAAAGAAGAGTTGTTACAACAGGATCCAAAGAAATATGTGGAACGATTTGGGCAACAAACGGGTCTTCAAAATTCTTATCAGGAAATGAATTTGCCGACACTTAACTCAAGATTACAATCAGTTAAGCAAAACTACCAGGAAGAAGACCAATACTATCTCAATGAAGAGCGCGCCTTTAAGTTAAATTTTTATATCTTGAATCACGCGGAAATTCATCTGGATAGGGCAATGATTGAATTATACATTCCAAAAATTGAGGGATTTAAAGTAATGCCCCGGATTCAGCCCCGGGTTATAAACTATATCGTAGTAATACCTGTTGAAGAAGGTTATCCGAAAGTAACTACTGAAGCGGAAGGCTACAGGGTATCAAGCGATATTGGTGATGTCCGCCATCAGTTAAAGCATTTGGCTTTTAAAGCCCCTTTAAGGGTTTTTCCGGATGAAAAATTAGCCGGCTCTCATTGCATCATCAAAGTGAAATTGCATGGCGCCAATCTATCGGTACCACGGGAATTTGATATGAGGATCGATTTTATTTGATAATGTTTTAATACTATATACTTACCATTTTTAATAACATTGTCTGCAATGATTGAACCGATATTAGAAGGGATTTTTCCTGCCATTTTAAAAGAATTAAAGTCAGCGACTGGTTCTATTAAAATCGTTATGGCACGATGTTAATCAATCAAATCCTCGGTAAATTCTTTTCCTTTCATATTCAGCATTTTTACGTTCTGCCTGTATTCTTTCCTCCAACCAAATTTGATGATCTAGGTACTCGTGTTGATTAGGCATCTCGTCTATTGCCTCACTTAAGAAGTCAAGTTCTTTAATCCGGTAATCAGCCCATATCTGCCGGCCGTTTGTATATGAGAAGGAATTGTTATTCCAATCGCATTGGTCAATGAAAGTAACATCTTTATTTAAGCTCAGCCAAAATTTGATCAAGGGCACATATAAGTTCTTCATGTAATTTCGAAGTATGTCCCAAACAACGCTTAGCATTTTGGGGTCATTCGGATAGAAAGTAATTAATTGTTTAAAAACAATTTCCGCATCCTGGTAGTATTTTTCGTCTAACTGTATGAAAAATAAAGCAATAAACTGATCTATTCCATGACTGAAAAAATCAAGATGATTTAACTTAACAAAAGTGTCATAAACAAGTTGCTTTCCTTCTGCCAAATCCCAAATTTTCGTCAAAATAATATCAGGTGCTGAGTAATGTGCTTTGTAAATGCCGACCCTATAATCAATGTATTCGTTGAAAAAGTTAACATCTTTTTCCATTAGGAAAAACAGGTCATTTGATTTAGTATCAAATGAATGATTTATGACATCTTGCTGAAAATATATCTTTTTAGACAGTTCAAAATATTTGTCTCTGATATATGGATATTCCTTAAAAAAATCGAATGGAATCTTGTAGATAAACTGGTTTTCGCACTCATGTTTTAAAACGAGGGTCTCAACTACGTCCTTATAAGTGCCAGGTTTGAACTTTTCATATTTTTCAAAATAGGGCGGGTGAACATTGTAGTGATTGCTTGCATGTCGGAAACAAGTCAGCATTAATGCAATAGAATCTACATTAATACCGTCTTCTGGAAGCCATTCAAAGTAATTTTCAAGCCATATTTGCTTAAGTTTGTAATTTGGCCAGCTAATTAAATCATATAGTTTTTTATAATTTCCATTTAGTTGGCGGAAAATAATATTACACAACCTTGTTGATGTAAATTCTATAATATTGCCTTTCTCCAAATAAAAAGCCAACGTTTGAAAGCCGAGCTCAATATTATCCAAAAATATGTTCTCAAATAACACAGGCAGCCCGAAATTAATTGGGTTTTTATGGTAGAATTTAAAATCTCGGATTATCTCGACAAATTCATAAATCTTCAAGAAATCTTCAAAGCTACTTACCACTACAGTTTTTTTAACAAAATCCAGTTTTGCCTGCCAGATATCTTTTATTTCGTAATCGAGGAACTGTTTTCGCACCCTATTACGAACTAATGCTAAAGACCCGTGCAGCGAATAGATTTTATTGTGATATTTTTTTTGGAGCACTTTCACCTCCTGTTTGATTTCTATTCTCTTATCGGTAAGCAGATTGATATATTCTTGCACAAAATAACAATCTTCATATTTAGAAGGAACAAAATGAGATTTAACAATTTCCGCAATATGAACTTGATCCAATATGAGATAAACATAATTTAAATCTCCCCTTTGTTCTAAATATTCTATTAAAAGGTCATAGCAAATATCCTTGTCAATTTCATAGTTCTCTTTGATATCTAACCAGAATTGATTTCTTAGTATTATGAACTCTTCCTTGAAAACATAGTCTCCATCTTTCACCTCGTAAAGATCATGGCTAAAGGTTGTGTTCAAAAGGGCGTGTTGAAAACCGTAATAGAAAAGTATTTTATATATATAACTATCGTTCAGATGCGTTTTAAAAAAATTATAAGCAATGTTTTGTTTCTGAAGTCCGTTTGCGAGATCATCTCCGTTTGCAAAAAGTGGAGTCCTGATTTGCTTAACAAGTAAGTCGAGTAGCGACTTTCGCTTTTGCACATGCTGTATGGCCAGCCCAAGGGCAATTGAAAACTCTTTTAGACTTCTTTCATAAAATGGCTCTAAAAGCCTAAGGACCGGGTCGAAGTCGTGTGGATTTGTTTTTCGATAAGCGTCGGTAAAGTCAAATTCATCAATGGACTGTTCAGCTGCGTCGGTTAATTTTCGAATAAATGAAAAACACTGCATTGGCAGATAGATTCCGAAAACCTCTAAAAAATGAACCGTATCTTTATAATTTGACTGTACCCGAAGAAGGTAGTTCAACAAAGGCTGGCGAGCTTTTCCCATTATCTGTTCTTCTCCAAACGCGTTTATCGCCGGAAGATAAGTGTCGCGAATACGATAAACATATCTATTAAAATATTCAAAAAATAGAGTATCCTGACTTAAATAGCCTTTTTTGACAAATGCCAAGTGGAATAAATATGTACCCAATACCTGGTCACCAATCTTTGCAACTGATTTATAGTTTATTTCGACAAGCTCCATCGCCTCAGCAACATGAACAATTTCACTAAATTCACTTATGCTAATGCCAAAACTTTTAAGTTTATCTTGGTCTTCCTTTTCCTGTATATCGAGTGTTTGAAAAAACGACAATATGCCGAGGACCTTTATTGTGGACGACTCAGCAAGGAAACTTTTATCTTTTACAACTGAATTAAAATAGGATTCGTAAATGGAGGAAACGTCGTTTAATAATGCAATGTCGGGGACTTTCTTCACCGCGTCCGCGGCCATGATGGCTAATCTCGGATTGCCCTTTGCAATTTCGATGACCCGTGCCCTTAATTGATACGTGAGAACACCAAAAGGGGCATTATAGATGATTTTATCAATTGTATCATCTGAAAGTCTACTAATTCGTACTCCTTTAAATTCACGATTTATTAAGTGTTTCTCTACATCTTCTTTTGCATAATCCCTGACTGTAAGGACTAATTTGATAATAAAATCACTTGCAAGCGTTTTAACTAAAATTGGAAGCAGATTTTCCAATTGTCTGTTGGCATCATCAATAAGTATGATATAGGATTTACCGGATTCAAAGAAAATCACAATCTCTTCCATAATGGATTCCGGCTTCGACCAGATGTAACAATCTTCAAATTTAGGATGATCTTTTACAAATTCAGCCATAGCTTGGATCGCAAGTTTAGATTTACCTACTCCTGGTGAACCAGTAATAACTGTGATCTCAGATTGTTCGAATGTAGATTTTAAAAAAAATAATTCGGGTTCTCTTCCATACAAATTATTATCAAGTGGCGTTACGAAACCTTTGCCGCTATATTCATTGAGAAATTCTGCTTTGTCAAGAATCTGACCTGTTTCAAAAGGAATACCGAAAATATCTCGTGCAAACATTCGCCCTTTATCATACAAATAGTTGGTCAGTTCATTAACTCCTAAAATTGTAAGAGGAATTTCAAAGGATTTAACTAGTTTTCTCAGCGATTCATATACTTCAAAATCCACTTCTTTGTTGGTACAGAGCACGATATATTTTACCTGTGTTGGTTCGATATCCCATTTATCGAACTCAAGACACCCTTCTAGGTCTTTTCTTAGTTTGGCGTTATACTTTCCCTTATCTAAATTGTCATGAGTTGTAATTTCAGTTAAAATATAGCCACCTTCATCAAGCACAATATAAGAATCGGGGCGCCCTGGCCTTGTTTTGTCAGTATCTTCTTCTGACCCCGGAGTAAACTGAACTCCTCGAAACATTTTTTTAAGATAATAATTACAGACCCTCTGAAACTTTCCACCTTCATTGGCATAAAGTTCATGTGAAATCCAAGAATATTTACTCATGAAATAGGTTAAATAGATTGTGAAAAGCTAATTTACCAGTTTTAAAACTTAGTGCAGACGTTTCTTTTAAGGATAAAATAATATTAAATTCAAACATTTATTTTCGGATTATCGATTGAATTGAACAAAAATTAACTTCTCAACTAATAAATAAAGGAAGCTATTACTCTAAAATAGCACAAAGGAATAAAACCAGGAATGCCAATTTGGAGCAAGAAAGGAACCCTGGGGATTTTAGTTCGGCACATCCATTAGTGTTTTAATATCACTCGGCGCAAAAGAAATGATTTTTCATCTTGATGCTAAACTATACTTTGAAATTCACCGCAAGCGTATCTACATACCACGGTTGAGTAATAGATACGTATTTTGTTTGTGTTAATTTTCGTATCGCAATCGTTCAACAGTTGAAAGTCCGATTGCAGTTAGATACTTTTATAAAACCTTTAAGATAAATAAGCCCGGCTATCTAGCTAAGATTCACTTTAATATTATATAAGTTTTTATTGTCCTTGATGTTTAGTGCTATATCTAAATAACCATCGGGATTTGTCAAAAATTCCGACCATCTTATGGTTTTTATGAATGAGAATTCGCCATGATGAATAGTTAACCCGTCACAGGATGATAAATTTGGACTCTTCATATTAAACATATTTGACCTCAAAATTTCAAATAATTGTCCCGTCCCATGTGTGGTACAGTTGCAGTTAGCATTTTCTATATAATACCAATTATAACTCCCGGTTTCATCTGGCAAAACAATGCCTAATAATGCATTCATGCGGCAAGTCCTGTCACTTCTTGTAATTTCGCGAAGCGAATAAGAAACCTCCCAAGGTATCCATTGATCTTTCTCATCGAGATAGATTTCTTTCATGCCTTTTGAAATCATGACTACGGTTACGCTACTCCGGAAAATTTTTTCCTTTAAAGATGTCTCAATCGTTGAGTCAGCAAAATTCGCTAAACTTTCACCGTCCTTTTCACCTAAATTTATGTGATCCCAATCAGCCAAAACACCTTGGAGTTTATCTACATAATTTCTGACTTTTGGAAATTCATTCCAGGGTAAATCTGACAAGCGCTGGACCTTGTTGTCAGCATATTTATAGGAAACAAAAATGTTTCTACCCATAATAATTAAATTCTTTCGATTAATAGTTCCTGGAATAAACTCATAAAGCCATAATCTTTTCGCAGTCTTTCATTTTTCATCCCCTCAGGCAAAATAGTATCATAAACAATTTGAGTCGCTGCGCCTGTACTTGCAATAGGAAGCAACAACGCGTTCGGATGATATTCTCTCAAAAGTTTAAATTCATCTTCTATTCCTTCCATGCCCCCTATGAACACACCAGCCACAAAGTCATTTTCGGTAAACATTTGTTTCCGCATATTTGCGACGCTCGCGTCTCGATCATTTAGATTTTCTGTGAAAATGATATTCTCGAACTTATTATTGTCGGCTGGAAAAAATTTTTCAAAAAACAAACTTTGATATATGGTGACATGAGCCTGGATGTTTAAATCAAACTTCTCCATTACGTAATTGATCAAAGGTGTAATTGAGGGGTGACCGCCCCAAATTAAACGATACTGAGGTAAGACCGTTTGGGTTAAAGCAATCACCGCATCGCGGATCGCGATGATATCGGCGGTGTCGAAATATTTTAGATCCCTTTCTTCCAAAGGGACACTCGCAGATAAGAATATATTTTTCAATTGTTCTGCAGCCATGAGTCAAATTCCTGTTTTTTTATAGTTTTCACGTCCAAATATTCGTTCAGGTATCTCAAGTGTTTCAGCCACTTTTCCCTAATACGAACATCATCATAAATGAGATAAACTTCATCGACTGAATATTCCCTGATTTCCTTCTTTAATTCAGAGGATTGATTACAATCAATGGATTGCGGTATACCAACTGAAGGTATAAAGATGCGTCTTTTTTGATCAGCAATATCCTCCGTTATAAACCTCTCCGGCTGAAGATTGACTTGCTTACCAAATTTACGAGCAATATTTAAAAATTCGGTGATTAAATTGTCCTGACGTGCCGCCAAATTCCTTGCCCGAATAGACTCTACTTGCTGGACTATATTTTTTACGGTTAATGACGTTAATTTGGATAAATCTTTATTATCAAAAAGATTATTTTCGAAATTTTCAGGCTTCAATAAAGTGGGGTAACAAAGTTGCGCCATTTTTTCTAAAGTATGACTTGGCCAAACCAATTGAAGAACACCAATTTGTTTAACATTGGCCTCGGCAATTTCCTTTTCACACCATTGACTGGTCAAAAAATTTAATGTGTTGAGTATCACAATTACATCGCAATCAGTCATGCGGTGCCACAGCTCATCCTGGAAAGGCTCACCCTGTTTGATGGAATGCGTATCTAAAAATACGTCGAAATTGCTTTTCTCTAATGCCTCATATAGCTGAATGGCAACGGAAGTCGATTCGTCCCTTTTGTAACTGATAAATATTTTTCTCGAATTTCTTAATTTGCCAAAACTTTCTAAAATTAAGTTAACGATTTTTTCATCTAATGACTCGTCGTATAAAAGACCATTTTGGTTTTCCAGAATCTTAGGTATCTCTTTCGAAAACGATTTCTTAAAAATTGGTAAAATTATATTTCCATCTTTTAAAAGGTGGTCAAGAATATCCACGTCTTTATGATCTTCTTCATTCCCGAAATACAACACAAATGCAGGCTGGTTTCCCTTATATTCCTGACCTATCTCCGAACTCGTTATTACTTTGTAAAACTCTGGCTGAAGTTCCAAATCAGCAATCTTTTCGAAAAATAATTTTATTATTTTTTCAGTACTCGGGTTGGTAGTTCCTAACACGATTATTTGGTATACGTACGTCATCAATTAAGATTATATAAATAGATAAACCTATGAAAAATGGATGCTTGTCCAATTTATTGGATCACCATGAATGCCTAATGTATAATTTTGAGATAGCCACGCAATAAATTGGTCAGCGACAAGCGCTGGGATAGCATTACTTTTTACATTTCTACCTCGGTTACATATTTCCAAGAATTGATCGGGAATCTTAAATGCCTTATCTCCAAAATAATAGAAAGTTTTGGAGATAAGCACAAACTCACCACCAGTGTCAGCCTTTAAATGATCCTCGTTAACGACACCTCCATCTAAAGAATGAGCTGAATCTTCTTGTATCCAGTCGTTTGTTTTCGCATCGCGATGATAGAAATTATCCCCATAGAGTTCCACTAGGCTGCCGTTTAGAATTGGTTTCTTATACTGAAACCTTGGGTCATCCCAATATTGTTCGAGCGTAATTTTCTCCTCTACCTGCATACCGTAGATAAAGTAATTAAGATTTTTTAACTTGGCACTACCTGTTCCAAATATCCAGTCCCCCAACTGAAGTTTTTTATTTCTACGAATATCCGGCTTACAGACTGCTAACGTGCAGTAACTACCGAAAGGATTAGGTGCAAGACCGAAGTCATGTTCAATTTTGTATGAATAATATCCCATTTTTAACTATAACATTTTACCCTAGTAATATTGACAATAGGTGTACGCGGTGTTCCATCAGCATTTTCTGCGGGCATCTTTTTGCCTTCGATAGCATCGCATAATTTGTCTAAAGAGTTCCAACCTAAAGGTGTTCCCCCATATTTTTTAAAGTTTTCAGGTAGGTCTACAGCATTTGCTGAACCATGCGCATAAATGCCTACAATTCTCTTTCCTTGATCATGCGCATATTTAATTTCGTCGTTAACATACTTGCTGGTGTGCGTATCCGAACCTATCAGGCAAATCAATGTACTGGACCAGCTAACCCGCATTCTTAATAAACGTGCAATAACAGTGTCTGTGGGGCGCCGACCATCTCTATGATTAGTGCTATCGACGGAAAAATTTCTGACATCATAGCCCGCGTTCTTCAATCTGTTTTTTAAACCTTGAACCTGAGCGTCATTTTCACCTTTATGACTTATAAAAATGTTATACGAACCTGCCATTTAATGAGAATTAGGTAAATCAATTTCTTTTAACTGCCATTTTTCGGGAAAACAGTAATTTATTCGTTTTAACCCGGTCGGTTTGAATTTTTGTTTAATGCGTGTTCTATCAGAAATTCCACGGACTTCAGGATGTGCCAGACGCGCATATTTATCTACTTCACAGAAAAGATTTTGACAATCAATTAACTGCAAAGGCCGACCCCAAAGATCTTTGAAATCGATTTCTAAACGTTGAAATTCTTGTTCTTGGCGATCAGCCATCCATTTGATAATATCTTCATCAGATAGATCATCCTGAACCGAAAAACACTTTCTGATGCCATCTTTTGCTCCTGGACCAGCTTTTACAAATTCCATTTCGGAAAAGTCAGTCAAATTACTATAGTTGATATCAATCGCATATTGATAGGCCAGAAATGAACCGATCGATGGTAATTTTAAAAGTTCTTGATAAAGCGCTTCCAGAGATCGGGAGTTTAGCAATCGTTGAAAAGTATTTTGCTCCATAATCAGCTCAAGTAGCTTAAGATGATTTTGGTGTTTATACTTGAATCCAAATGCGCTTTTTGCCGAAGCCATAATATACGCACCAGAATAGATTGCGAGCCCTTGCTCGCGGGCAGTAGTTAGAATTTGGTCGTAAATAGCATAGTCATAAGTATCAAATCGAACTTCTCCAAAGTTCTTTTCTACTAACTCCCAGGTTTCAATTTTATTAAAGAGTTTAAATAACAATATGCGAAATAAGAGTTCTTCTGGCTTTTGATCTCCTTGATGAATAATATTCTTTACTAAGTACTGGCTAACCCTATCTGTAATACGATAAGCATTTGTAAACTTATAATGTTGAATTATCGGATCTTTTGACCAAGGGGGGTATGAATCAGAAAACCTATTAAAAAATACTTTTTGTCGTTCAGCCGCAAAATACCAATAAGTGTCAAAAACGATTGACGGCTTAGGTTTATTTATTTTATTTATGATAATTGACATTTAAATCTCTTAATGGATACCTAAAAAAATTAATGCTCTGTTCTTTCGGCTGACTAAAACACGACCACCGTTATTTTTTCGTAGCTTATTAAATATTTCATAGGAATTCAAAATAGCTTTTTCCCATTGTTTGCCACTGCACTCTTTCACTTCAGTGTTTTTTACAAGAGTTTGAACTTGCTTGATTAAGCCAGAATCTACACTTGTCCCATACTGAAGTAGGTTATGATCTAAAGCATGATGATAAATATAAAGGGAAATCAATTCTTCTGTGATTTGGGATCTTGCTCCGTCCTCGTTTTCATCAATTTCAGGATCACTTTTTCTTTTTATCTTCAATAATTTACGTAATACAGGAGACCATCCGAGTACTGCCAGGTAACCATAGTGAAATATGTCATGAAAACGATAACCATCTTCTTCGTATGTATTATCAGTAAGTGGATCGCCGATCATTTGATCGTCACGCTTATCAATGATTTTTAATTTGTTTTTACCCTCTTCCTCATATGCGACAAACTCGATTTCAAATTCCTCCGGAAATTTTTCATTTGCCGGGAATGAATGATCAAAATCAACATATTTATCCGATTCATCAGTTAAAAACCGGTCGCAAATTTTGTCCAAATTCTTAGATGCAATGTCATCCAAAGTCAAATCATTCTGTGTCGCTATAGTTGACAGATACCACAATACATCACCAAGCTCCTCACCGAGCTTTTTCTTATAAGCAACATAAGAATCCCCCACTCTTAACTTTATCTTCAGTTGGCTTACAACAGAACCAATCTCGCCAATAATTCCTAGAAAAGGCACGATCTCCGTGTCATTGTTCCTAGATGCATTTTTCTGTATAGTCTTTTTTGCTTCTTCTTGATAAAAATTGAAATCCATTATTAGCAGGTTTAAATCATTGGGGCAACCTCCTAGAAATTACTTGGGATCTTAAACAGCAAGTATTGCTGAATGGAGTTAAAGTATTTGGATAGGCTTGGTTATATCAAATATAACCAATTTTGTTTTAAATAAACAATACTAATATTATCCCCATAAAATATATCATTCTGATAATGAAGGTCTTTGGTCAGGCCCAAAGACCTTTCAAGTTGAACTACCTTATTGCTTTAAACATCTGTTCGATGCATTTTTTTTTCTGTTCCATATTAGGATGGACATATAAGTTTAATGTTGTACTGATATTGGAATGACCTAAGAGCACACTGACGGTCTTATAATCACATTTACTTTCTATACAGCGTGTTGCGAAACTATGGCGTAAACCATGGAATTTGAGTATTGGCATATTCAACGTCCGCATGAATTTTTGGTAATAACTGCGATATGTACGCGGTTCGGTGGGCTTGGCATCATTGGTCAAAATATAAAATTGATGATTGATAATCTTTTTGATTGGTTTAAGCATTTTCAGCAGATCCCGGTTCATCGGGATCTCTCGTATGGAATTCTTCGTTTTTGGCGTATCAATCATCACTTCGGTTTTACGAATCCCCTCATCAATGGTATAAATTCGCTGGATGGTTCTCCTGACACTTATAACGCCATTATCAGTGTCGACGTCGTCCCAAGTCAATGCACAGATTTCACCGATGCGGACGCCTGCGCTCAAACAGATATAAATGCCGAGGTTGCGAAAGGTAAAATGTTCCTGTACATAATTCATTACTTTCCTTTGATCAGTGCGGCTGAGCACCTCTACATTATTCTTTTCTCTTTCCGTCGGAAACTGAATGTCAAATGGGCGATATTCTAGCCACTTATGTTTAGCGCCGAATTTCAAAGCCATTTTTAACACAATCAAAATATCCTTAACGGACTTATGACTCAATCCGTCATCCAGTTTTTGAAAAACGAATGCCTGCACATCAGCCTCTTCTACATGGTCCTTCCGGCCAAATGCCGGATTAAGATGGTTCTCTACCAACAGCATATAGGCTGAGTAAGTTGATCTTTTAACATACTGCTTTTTATCTGCTTTCCACAGATCAATGATTTCTGAAATTTTCTTTTGTTCGGTCATGATTTTTAAAGGTTTTATTAAATGAGATTATCGGGCAAAGAAAAGAAGCTCAAAAGATTAAATACTATATGTAATTAATGTTCCAAATTTGAGATTCCAAGAGTTTGAAGAACATTGGGAGGAATTGATTCTTAACGACGCTGTTTTAATGAGTAGTGGCGGAACACCATCCATGCAACGACCAGAGTACTGGGGAGGTAATATCCCGTTTATCTCGGCGAGTTCTATGCATGATACAGTCATATCAAACAGTCACCAATACATAACAATAGAGGGGCTGAAAAGTGGATCTAAACTTATTAAAAAAGGCAATTTATTATTGTTAGTCCGAGGTAGTATGCTGTGGAAGCAGATTCCAATTTGTTACAACAAAGTTGATGTAGCATTTAACCAGGATGTAAAAGGCATAGTTGCTAATGACAAAACAACATCACTGTTTTTGTTATATTGGTTTAAATCAAAAGAAGCCATATTAAAAGATATGGTAACATCTACTGGTATTGGTGCCGGAAAATTTGATTCCAACAGCCTTTTAAGTCTGTCTTTACTGCTACCAAATAAATCTGAGCAATCAAAAATCTCAAAAACCCTTTGGTTAATTGACGAAAGGATTCAAACCCAAAACAAAATAATTGAGGAGTTAAACGTGTTAAAAGCGGCGGTAACTAAAAGGATATTTTCAGGGAAATTGAAATTTACAGATAACAGAGGAAACGATTTTCCCAAATGGGAATGGAAGAAGCTAGAAGATATTGGAGAGTTTTCAGGTGGAGGCACTCCTGCCTCTTCTAATTCAAGTTTTTGGAGTGGCAATATTCCTTGGATATCATCTTCAGATCTATCTGAAAATGATATTCATTCAATAAATATTACGAGATTTATCACCGAAAGTGCTATCATCAACTCAGCAACTAAACTTTTTGCGGCTCCTGTAATTTTAATCGTTTCAAGAGTAGGTGTTGGGAAAGTTGCTTACTCAGAAAAAAACCTTTGTACCAGTCAAGATTTTTTGAATATGCATAAATTCAGTTGTAACGGCTTATTCCTTACATATCTACTTTCTATAGAGATGAAAAAAGCAGCGTCGAGTACACAAGGCACTTCAATTAAAGGAATTTCTTCGATGGAAATTAAATTGAAACATATTTTCCTCCCTTGCATTGCTGAGCAAAACAAGATTGCTGATTTTCTAGATACTTTAGATAAGAAAGTTGATGCAGAATCACGTGTATTGCAGAAATTGATTCTACAGAAGCAGTATCTTTTACAACACCTTTTTATATAAAGATATTAAGTAAAAGGTATTGCTTCTGTTTTTCGTAACCTTTCAATACTGTCTTTTCAACTTCAATTTTTTGATATAATCTCGAAAAGAAGTTGGCAATCTCACGTTGTTCATGGAGACAAGGACAGGAAAATTTTGTTGACTTTAATATATTATTATACAATCGTTGAATCGTTCCTCCTTCAGTATTATATTTTACAATCTTGAGGACGTAAAATAGAAAATCATTGATGACTATTGACTCATCATTGTCAATCCAAACTATATTAGAATCTTGAAAATAGGCATCTTCACCTGTATAAACAGTTATTCTACCTATTGTGCCTGCTGCGGAGATTAAGACGTCCCCCTTTTTTGGAAATGAAAACCTTTTCTTATAATCTTCAAATAATTCACGGGTGATATAAGCGTCAGCTGTTTTACCGAAAGAACCAATTTTGAAAAAGGGTATTTCACCAATAACTGCTGTCTCCTGATTAAATATTCTTCTACACATTTTTACATCGCCAATATCGCCCAACGTCATTGCTCTCCATTCCTCGTAACTTCTGCCTTCCGCATTCGTGAATCGCAGCTGTTTTGAAAATATTCGTTCAAGTAAACAACTATTTAAAGATTCAAGTTCCTCAATTATTTTGTTTTGGGTTTCAATTCGTTGGTCTATTAATGAAAGAAAAGATGCAATTTTCTGTTGCTCGACCAGTGATGGAAACCAAAATTGAATGTTGGATAGCTTTTCTTGATTTAAATTAGCCTGAGCAATTCCCTGAGAAAGCTTTTGTACATCAACTTTAAATTTATCAAACTGATGTTTTATAAAAAACACGGACGCTTTATTTTTATATGGGATCAATCCTATTATACTATCGGGAAAGCAGGCTTTGATTTTCAGAATAGTTGTTTCTGCAATATTTGCAGCAATTGTGATGCACAAGGTATTTTCATTCCATAATTTACTTTGCTTTAACCCGGCATCGGAATAGGTCTGCGTGTACTTATATAAATATAACCCTGCACTTTTTACGTCTCCCGTTTGTATGAATGGATATTTCCCGCCATAGAGGAATGCAGCATCCCTTGGTCTATGTTTTGATTTCCCTCTACTAATGTCAGCCACGTCTCCCAAATTTTTTTTCTCCCAATCGCCCTCAAACTCTTGGAATCTCAAATTTGGAACATTGGCCATTTTATTTGTTTTACTCGCCATCTTGATGGTTTGGTTTCTTAGCTGTGAACATTAAGGATGGTTAAAAAACAAGTCCAAGTTCTTTTAGATAAACCTCGATTTCTTGGTCAAGGCCAGCGCGTTGGGCTTCAAGTTCTTTAATTTCACGCATGACGGCCTGGATATCAATCTCTTCTTCTTCTTCGAAAGTATCGACATAGCGGGGAATATTGAGATTGTAATCGTTTTCTGCAATCTCCTGTAGGGAGGCACAGTGGCTGTATTTTTCGATTTCGGTGCGATTTCGGTAGGTTTCAACAATTTTCTCCATGTGGTCCTTCCGGAGTTTGTTCTGTGTTTTGACCTTTTCAAACTCCTTGCTGGCGTCGATGAACAGGATATTATCATCTTGTTTGCGGCATTTTTTAGCGATGATAATACAGGTCGGGATGCTGGTACCGTAAAAAATATTAGCAGGCAGCCCTATGATGGCATCAATATAATTTTTCTTTTCGATCAGGAAGCGGCGAATTTTTCCTTCTGAACTCCCCCGGAATAAAACACCGTGCGGAGCTACACAAGCCATAGTACCCTGTTCATTTAAATGATGAATCATGTGCAGAATAAATGCATAGTCAGCTTTAGACTGGGGTGCCAATACGCCTGCGGAGCTAAAGCGGTCGTCACCGTTGAATTTTGAAGCGGCAGTCCAGGTCGCGGAAAAAGGAGGGTTGGCTACTACCGCATCAAATTGACGGTCGCCAAACTCATTCGCTTCTAAAGTATCCCCGTTACGTATGTCAAAATTATTGTATTTGACACCATGCAACAACATATTCATGCGGCAAAGATTAAAGGTGGTTGGATTCTTTTCCTGCCCATAGAGCACGTCAGCATGCCCATTTTGCGCGGTACGAAGCAATAACGAACCGCTGCCACAGGTAGGATCATAAACATCTTTTAATCGAGGTTTTCCGGTGGTCACAATGTCGGCCAATATCTGACTAACTTCCTGTGGGGTATAGAATTCTCCTGCTTTTTTACCTGCCCCTGCCGCAAACTGAGAGATCATGTATTCATAGGCGTCACCTAGAATATCGATTTCGTGAGCATCCTGTAAACCAAAGTCAATGCCATTCAATGCCAGAAGCACATCGCTTACAAGGCGATTCTTGTCATCAGCCGTTCTCCCCAGTTTAGGAGAGGCAAGGTCGATATCGGAAAACAAACCTCCAAAATCTTCTTCACTATCTTGTCCGACGGTGCTGTCTTCGATCCTTTTCATTGAGCGCTCCAAAGCTGGCAGGATATTCTCCTTCTTCCCGATTAGCTCAATCATGCTAGAGTATAGATGTTCAGGTGGGACAAAGTATCCTAGGTCCTGCATACTGGTTTCTTTGATGGCTGCCTTTAACGTTTCGTCATTGCCTTCCCAAGCTTGTTTGAATGAGAGACCATCAGCTTTTAACTCCTTATTAACATAGAGTTCTATTTTTTCTGACAAGTATTTGTAAAATATAAATCCCAAAGAAAAATACATAAAGTCGCTTGCCGACATATTTCCTCTTAACGTATTAGCCACCATCCAAAGCTGGGTGCGTAGTCGTTGTTGTAGTTCTTCACTCATATTAATCCCAATTATAGATATCAATAATATTACGCAGTTTTTTGACCACCCGATCCAGGATCGTGCGGCGTTCGATCAAGCCCGCCTTTCTTTGGCGTACTGCTTCTTGAACGATCTCCATCTTTTCACGTTTGAGGTAGTCATATTCCGCCAAAAAGTTATTCAGCGCACCAACTTCGATTGCTTCTTCTTGCGCCAGATCTTGTACTGCTTTACCCCGTTCTTGTGTTACGTAAGCAGCAAGTCGGGTCTCCAGATCCATGGTGCCATCTGCCTTGGCTTTGTTGAAACCGTCCTTGTCGTTATCGATATTTTGCCGCATGAAACCATCGATTAGTTTGGCCTTGTTACGCATGCCCGCATCTTTGATCATGGTATCCAGTATCTGCCGTTTTTGCTGCTCATAATCGTGACTTGATGGATTCAGGTTGGCGATGAGTTCCAGGATATAGGCTACATTGATCACATCGCTGCGCAACAACTCCAGACAAAAGTCGATATCGTCCAGCGTCACTTCTTCACCGTATGGTTCTTGCGGTTCAGCTACTACAGACAGTGGATCGACAGGTGATTTAATCGGCCCGATAGCGATGTCGAGATATTTGCTACGGAAATCCATGAACTCTTGCTCTGACATTGCAAACGATTTATCATCAGCTTCAAAATCTTCATAAACTTGGATCTCTGCTCTTTTTTTAATGATCTCCCGGAAAGCAAGCACGAAGTCTTTTTTATCATATTCGCTTTGTAAGGCATCTACAGATTGCACTTCCGGGTACTTCTTTTTGAAATCAGTCATGAGTTCATTCAACTCCTGCTTGACCTTTTCGAATGGTTCACGAATAATGAATTCGTTGGGCTGGTTGTTACTGAAAAGCCGAATAGCAGCATCCACATTGTCTTTAAGGTTACGGAAGCAGATCACTTTACCGAAACGCTTCTTTTCATTCAATATCCGGTTTGTACGGCTGAATGCTTGAACTAGCCCATGGTATTCCAGATTCTTATCTACATACAATGTATTGAGTTTTTTGGCGTCAAATCCGGTAAGAAACATATTGACCACCAGCAATAGGTCCAGCGGCTCCATGTCTGGCTTTTTCTTTTTCATTCGGAGATTGACATCATCGTAATAAGCGCCAAAATTCTCCGTGCTAAAAGAAGTGGCGAACATTCCATTGTAGTCATCAATAATCAATTGTAACTCATCAGCAGCCACGGATTCGGTAGCAAAGCCCTGATTGATCCCTGTAAATTCATCATCCTGACTAACGTTCGCTTCGTAGGTAAACACTGCCCCGATCTTAATCTTAGGCTGCAACTCTTTAAATAACTTGTAATATTTCAATAACGCAGCGACCGATTGAGTGGCGAAGACTGCATTATATTCTCCATCGAAAGTGGACTTGTGGAAATTGGCCAGTATAAATTTAGCGATTTCCTGCATCCGTACCTGGTTCATGTAATCCTCCCCAGCCTCATTCCTGCCTTTGTAATACTCGACGAGAAAGCCTAAAACATTCTCATCAGCAATGGCATCCTTTATCAGATAACGATGTAGACATTCCCCGAATACTTCAGCGGTGGTGTGTTCATTCGCGTTTTCACTAAAAATAGGCGTACCCGTAAAACCGAAAAATTGAAGGTTGTTAAAAAAGCGCCGGATGTTTTTATGCGAATCCCCGAACTGGCTGCGGTGGCATTCATCAAAGATCATGACAACCTTTTGGTCGCGAACTTTTTGTAAATGCTTGTTATATCGATCGCGTGTTACTGCATTGTTCAGTTTTTGGATAGTCGTGATAATGATTTTCGAATTCCCGCTCAAGCGTTTGATCAGCTCATAGGTGTTGTCGGTGCTATCAACCGCTTTAGGCTCAAAAGATTCATATTCACTTTGGGTCTGCGTATCTAAGTCCCGTCGGTCCACGACAAAGATCACCTTATCGATACCGTCGATTTCCGAGGCCAATTGTGCAGCTTTAAAGGATGTTAAGGTCTTACCTGCACCCGTGGTATGCCAGATATAACCATTCTTAGTGGAGTTTTCGATCCGGTCAAGAATCCTTTCTACTGCATAGTATTGATAAGGACGAAGTGCCATCAAGCTTTTGTCGCCCTCATGCAGCACAATGTACTTGCTGATCATCTTACCTAGACTGCATTTCTCCAGGAAATGGCTGGCGAACTTTTCCAGATCATTAAATGGAGTATTTTCTGCATCCGTCCAGTTAAAGGTAAACTTGTAGCCTCCATTCGGATTATTAGCAAAATAGCGAGTATTAACCCCATTGGATATCACGAACAACTGGATATAATCAAACAAACCTTCAAAAGATGTTTTATGATAACGTTGTACTTGATTATATGCCTCCTTTAACTCTAGGCCTCTTTTTTTGAGTTCTATCTGAACCAATGGTAAACCGTTGATCAAAATGGTCACATCATATCGGCATTTCTTCCGTCCTTCGACCGTTATCTGATTAGAAACCTGAAACTCATTCTGGCACCATTTAATTTTATTCAAAAATTCAATCCAAACCCGTTCTCCATCTTCCGTTTCCAGAGGGTAAAGATCTCGTAGCTTTTTAGCCTTCTCAAAGCGTGTACCGCCTTCTAAATGAATTCGTATCTTTTCAAATTCTTTGTCCGAAAACTTTGTTCGGCCAATTAGCGCAAGTTGTTTTTTATTATGTTTTTCAAGTTGTGATTTAAAGTTCGCGTACAGGTTCTCCTCTTCCTTCAACACAACTTGCTCATAGCCAATCTCCAGTAAAGTTTTGATGAGACCATTTTCTAATATCTGTTCACTCTGGGCTGTCATAAGGTTAAATCATTACGTAAACATACCAATTTAAATTAACCAATTGACTTCAGAAAACAGCTGACAATTACTTTGTAACATCTTCATCCTTGTGCCAACAACTCGGTGACGAGAATTGTTCAACTATGATTTCCTGTATATAGCTGCGCTGTTGCCAATTTTTTATGGCTCAGCATTTGGCCTATCGTTTCGATCGGGACATCATTCATGATCGTGACCGTCATTGCAAAAGTATTCCGCGAACAACAGTAAGTCAAATTTTTAGTGCGGTTGGGTTCCCTGGCGGCTGACTTTATTGCGTAGAATAATTATATTGGAAAAAGAACCCGGTGGCGGCAGAAATACCACGTACGCTTTAATAACGATCTAACATATTCAGTCAGATTATTCCTTAAGTTTTAGGCCTTTAAACAAGTGGCTTAAAATTTCGGCCGGATCTGAATCAATTGCCAAGGCGATCAAATATAGCTCGTCTGCTCTTAATCTTGCTGAGGGATTCATGGCCAATTCGCTTAATCTTGATTTGCCGATTCCTGTCTTACGGGAAACCTCCGCTTTATTAACGGATTTTTTTGCAAGATAAAGACCGAACTCTGTCATGAATAACGTTTTTCTGGAATATTTTATGAGTTTAATGTACAGATGTTTGGGAAATCTAAATAATTTTATTTTTTATGTCCGGCTTTTCTTTACATTTGTCCTGTTTTTCTAAATATTTGAATGTGACTCCAGACGATTTATTGACCAAAAAGGACCTTGAGAATTTTAAAAACGAGCTATTCGAAATCTTAAAACCGCTCAAGGAAGCGCAAACTCTGCAACAGCAAAAGTGGCTTAGGAGTAAAGACGTGCGAAAGCTTTTAAATATATCTGCCGGTACTTTGCAGAATATGCGGGTCGCCGGAACCATAAGCCATAATAAGGTCGGTAAGATATTCTTTTATAAAGCCGAGGATATTGACAAAATGCTTTCCGGGGCTGAAAAAAAAAGCCCGAAAAGGAAGCCATAACGCCTGCGCAGTCGCAGACGTTCAGTGTGCTTTTTCTTCTGAAGGCACCTAAAAATAAGCTGAACACTTTATTGCACATCTACATCCGACTGAACATTAATGGACAGCGCGAGGAATGGTCAACCGGAAAGAGATGCTTGCGTGAAGAATGGAACGGTCAGACTAAACGGATCAGAGGAAATAAAGAGGAGGCCCGTATTACCAATGCCTGGCTGGATGTGCTCTACACAAGAGCTTATTCCTGCAGGCTTGAACTCTACACTTCGGGAAAGCCATTTCAGGCAGTACATATCCGCAAGCTGATGCAGGGCGAGGAAATTGATCCGCCAAAAATGCTGTCAGAAGCGTGGAGCTATCATACAAATCAAATAGCTGGGCTACTGGGGAAGGATTATACCCCGGGAACACTTGCCAAATACAAGACGGTTTACAGAGTTATTAAAAAGTACGTCGCCATGAAAAATAAAGCCGACGATATTCGTTTGGACGAGATAGATTATCGGTTTGTACGTGATTTCGAGTACTACCTTAAAACGGACTACGGCGTTAAGATTAATACCGCTATACAGATGGTCAAAAAGTTAAGGACGGTGATAAAGATAGCTTATGAGATTGGATGGGTAAAACGTGATCCATTCATCGCCTATAGGGTAAGGCATGAGGAAGTACATCGGGAATATCTGACCAGCAATGAACTTAATGAGCTAGCAAAAAAGCGGCTCAGGAAGAGGCGGCTTAATATTGTAAGGGATTTATTTCTTTTTAGTTGCTACACCGGTCTTTCCTATGCCGATACGGTTAAGCTTAAACGGGCTGATATATTGAAAGGTGAGGATGGTGGACTTTGGATTCAGACCTACAGGACGAAAAATAACAATCGCGTAAGAGTTCCCCTATTGAGCCCGGCGTTGCGTCTTGTTGAACACTATAAAGATTATCCGAGAATTCTGGATGAAGATTTTATCCTACCTAAAATAAGCAATCAAAAGGCTAATGCCTACCTCAAAGATATAACCAGCATGATGGGCTGGACAAAACGGCTGACTTTTCATTGCGCCCGGCACACTTTTGCAACTACTGTAACACTGACCAACGGGGTTCCGATTGAAACTGTAGGACAGATGCTTGGACATAAAAGTATTAATACTACTCAGTTATATGCCCGCATAACCGACACCAAGGTCAGCAGAGACATGAAGCCGCTAAAGAAAAAATATGTTGGCCAGGAGCTCTTTCTAACGGAAGAGGAAATCGATTGAAATTTATCATACCGATTGTTTCTCCTCTTCCGCAAAGCTATTGATAATTAAAGTAGCATTTACAATAACGCATTATTTATTGCTTCGGTAACAACGCTACCATCTATATCGTCGAGGTAAGTTTGAGTCTGTAATTGGGTTTCATGCCCTAAAGCCTCTTGGATAATCCTAATGCCAACGTTTGCTTCATTTAGATGACTTGCAAAACCGTGCCTGAGAGAATTCGAAGTGAACTGGATCTCCCATCCGACAACATTGGCGATAGCTTTGGCATCTTCATTAAAATCTTTTAAGGCTGATTTAATACGGGTATGGATCTTTCTTGCGGTATCATGTGCTTGGAAGATAAATGGAAAGACATACCCCGCATCAGATTGAACAGGATAGGTCAGAAATGTATTTACAATCTTCATCGCTTTAGGGTGCAGTTCAAAGTTATAATCCCTTTTATTCTTTGAACGTTTATAGACCAGACCATTATTTTGAAGGCTGTCAAATTTCAGTTTCAACATATCATTGAAATTGATACCCCTGGCATAATACATAAACTGTAATAATAGGTGTGATCTGTATTCCCGGCTATCTTCTGGGTAGTTTAGTTTTAATATGCGTTGGAAATAAACGGATTTGATAGATCGCTTCTTGGTGCGGATCCTTTTATAGACCTTGAATTTTATGTGTCTTTTTGGATGGTATTCCTTAGTTACGATCTCATCTGCAATAGCAAGATTCCAAACCCTGTAAAGCGTTCTTAGATAAATACTCTTAGTAGACTCTGAATTCTTTGAGATCTGTCGCTCATAAGCTTCATGATGTGCTTTGGTGAATTCCATGAATGTGCAATCTTTATTATTGAGCAATTTCTGAACACTAAGCTTACAACTCCAAAATACATTTGCATATCCCGGATTATCTGATTCTTCGTATTGGTCAATAATGGTCTAAATATACTCAAGGATTTTATTGGGCTTAGTGACTTTATTAAAGCTTTGACTGCTATTCGTAATTGCGGCTTTTATTTGTTTAGGATTTATATATCTCCCGGCCCTTTCTGCTAATTTTATTTCAAACTGAATATCATCTATAATTTTATCAATCCTGACAGCAAGTTCCTTATATTTTGGATGTGTTAATCGCGGATAGTTATTTTTATTATCCCATTGTTTGAGTGAACTGCTAAAACCAATTGAAATGTAGGTATTAACACGGGCTTGTGTCATTCTTATCCTGACGCCATATTCTCCCTCAACAAGGTTTTTCTTTCCTTTTGTAATGCTTCTATAAGTCCAGAGGACTGGTTTGATGAAAATTTCCATAAATCTATTATTTGCCCCTAAGTAACCCCAGGAGCAAATAATAGACAAGATTTGTATGTAATCGACAGTTTACAACCCTGTAAACCAATCTTAAAATTATTTTAAGGCTTCCTTTATTGCGTTGGCAATAATACTATCGTCAATGTCGTCCAGGTAGACTTTTGTCTGGGATTGTGTCTCATGACCTAGTGCATCCTGAATGATTTTGATATCAACGTTTTTTTCATTCAAATGACTTGCAAAACCATGTCTTAAAGCATTGGAGGTAAATTTCTTTTTCCAACCAACAGCTTCTGCCATAGCTTGTGAATCCTCATTGAAATCCTTTAAAGCCGAATCAATCCTTGTGTCAATCTTCCTTGCAGTGTCGTGTTCCGCCATAAGGAAAGGGAAAATAAAACCGGCATTTGATTGCTCAAAATGTATTTCAAATATTTTAATGACATCAACTGCTTTAGGATGCAATTCAAAATCGTATTTCCTTTTATTTTTTGAGCGTTTATATTGAATACCATCATTAACAAATTGCTCTTTCTTCAGCTTAAGCATATCATTAAAATTCATACCTCTCGAATAGTACATGAATTGCATTAATAAATGAGAACGGTGCATCCTGGTGCCTTTCGCCAGTTTAAGTTTCATGATCCGTTCCCAAAAATCAGATTTGATAGAGCGTTTCTTCGTCCGGATGCGCTTATAAGCCTTAAAGTTAATGATGTTTTTAGGGTGATGGTCCTGCGTTGCCAATCCATCTTTTATGGCAAGATTCCATATTCTATAATATGTCCGGAGATAATGACTTTGCGTTGATTCCGAAGTTCCTGCTATTTGTTTTGCATAAGCTTCGTGATCTGCCTTAGTAAAGGCGACGAACATCTTATCCTTATCTTTTAAAAGCTTTTTTACAGTCAGCCTGTTATTATAGAACACATTTGCATAGCCTGGGTTATCAACGGAATCATAATAGTCGATCAAATACTTGATATAAGCCAAAATTTTACTGGGCTTACCAATAACGACCGGTTGTTTAAGTTGATTATTTAACCGGGCTTTAATTTCGACGTGAGTAATTAACCGGCCAGCCTTTTCTGCCGATTTTATTTCGTAATTGATATCATCGATAAATTTCTTTATTCGAGTTATCAAGGCTACATAATGAGGATGGCTCATCTTGGGAACCCCTTGTACAGAATCCCAATTATCAACCGAGCTGCTATAGCCGGTTGATAGGTACTTGGAGTCCCGGTTTTGAGTTAACCGGATCCGTACTTCATGTTCGCCAATTACGTAATTTTTTTCAGTCTCTAATATTTCTCTATAGGTCCAAAGAATGGGCTTAATTGCTATTTCCATAGCGATTAAAAATTTATATTATCCTGGCATGCAAACCGTCATGCTATAGTTTACCTAATGTCTTGTGATAAACCATTGATAAAACAAAGATCGTTAAAATGGACAAAAAAACAATAGTCAATAAGTCATATAAATATCATAAAATTTTGATTATCAGTGATATTTATAACTATTTTAAACCATTTTAAGTTTGTCACTTTTCGGATGGCATGCAAGAGGTCATCGGTTCGACTCCGATATTCTCCACTGATTTAAAAAAACCTCTAAAATCAACGTTTTAGAGGTTTTTTTTATTGAAAAAGCTATCATCTTTGAGGTAAAAACAGCACGACCTTAAGACCTCTTTCAGAAAGATTATCATTGATTTTACCTCACTAAATTAAGTTCGATAGACCATGCCTTTTTAAAATTTTAATGAAGACATCAATCTTGTAAAATTTTCGCCCGGTGCGCTCCTCCCCAGGCGGCAATTTCATTAATAATGGGAATAATAGTGTTACCATAATCCGTAAGTTCATATTGTACAGTAACGGGTTTCGTGTCATAAACAATGCGTTTAACCAATCCATTCGCTTCCAATTCCTGTAGCTCTTTGGAGAGCATTTTGGAACCAATTCCGTCAATCTGGCGCTGCAAATTCATAAAATAATTGGATCCGAACGCAAGCGTCGCTATTATTTGGATCTTCCATTTCCCACTTAAGATATCCATTGTATCCCGGACAGAACGCATTTTCACTTTACACACAACTGGAAGTTCAGTTTTTTCTTTTTTTTGAGGCATAAAATTCAATATAGTTTCACAAAGGAAAGCGCTTTACATTTGGAAAGCTCTTTCAAATATAAAGCGCATTATTCAGTTTTGCAACACGAAAAAATGATTAATACAACATGAAAAAGGCAGTCTATATTATTTCCATGTCAATGATAAGTTGCTTGACAACTATTTCATTCGCGCAAACTTCAAAACAAAAAAACATGACATTAGAAAACAACAAACAAGTATTTATTAAATTTAACAGAGAGTTCTTTGGCAATGGCGACACTGCTATCGCAAAAGTACTTCTGACGGAAACCTTCGTAAACCATACGCCTCCGCCTAATGCCCCCGACGATGCCTCGCCGATGATAAAATTTACTTCTGAATTCCACAAAGGGTTTTCAAATATTCATTTCGAGGTACACGAGGTAGTGGCCGAAGGCAATAAAGTTGCCTTGAGAAAAACAATGACAGCCACGAATACCGGGCCCTTCTTTGGGAATGCCCCTTCTGGAAAAACAGTCACTTTAAATTCTATTGAGATAGCAATCATAAAAGACGGAAAAATCACCGACTATTGGGCCAAGAATGACTATATGCAAGCTCTGCTAGGGAATTGGGCAGCAATAGAACCTGAAAAAAAGACCAAAAATGATAAATATCCGAGCAATAAAAACAATACCGAAAGCAACGCTGCAATAGAAAAGAATAAACAAACGGTGATTAAATTCAATACTGAACTCTTTGAATTGGCTAATACAGACAATTTAAAGGAGTTTTTAGCAAATGGATTCGCAAATCATACAGCACCAGCCAATGGCCTTCTTGACGACAGGGCAAATGGGGTAATTCAATTTGCCTCATCCTTTCATAAAGGTTTCTCCAATATCAAAGTGCAAATAGACGAGGTAATAGCAGAAGGCGACAAAGTGGTGCTGTTTAAAACCGTCACCGCCACACATACAGGAGAGTTCATGGATAAAACTCCCACAGGCAAAGCTATAACGTTGCATGTAATTGAAATGGATATTCTAAAAGATGGTAAGATCACCGACCAATGGAGCAGGAATGATTTAATGCTTATAGTACAGGGTTTATAACTTAATAATAAAATCTATATATAGATAGATTTCGGGTACATATTGAAATAAAAGATACCGGATAATAAAAAGGGCTTCACAAATTGTGAAGCCCTTTTTCATGAAATAAATCCGGATTCCCTTCCCTCCTTTTTAGCCTCCAATAATAACCGTTGAGTTTTTGGCATAAATAGCCTAACTTTGTGGCCAGATGAAATATATTGCCATCATCATAAGCCTATACGTTTCCCTCCTGTCGGTTATGCCGTGTCAGGACAGGGATGATGCTGTATGGGCTCAAACACACCTGACCATCAGGCAGGCACATGATGGTAATAAAGGTTGCAGCCGCGAATCTTGTACACCGCTTTGCTCCTGCTCCTGCTGTTCAAGTGTTAGGGATATTGACCAGCAGGTATATATTCCATCATTTCAGCAAAATACTTTTGTTCCCTATCCCGATCTGATCATTCCGGCTTTATCTGAGCAGGATATCGCCATCTGGCAGCCGCCGCAATTAAGTTAATACGAATCTCCTTTTAATTTTTTTGCCCGTCATCACCAATGACGAGGCATGGATTGTCGCATTAATTTAATAAAATTTCATGTTTGATCATATTATCGCGTTCTCTATCCGGAACAAGGTAACTATTGGAATCATGACGCTGCTGCTGGTAATTGCCGGAATTTATTCCGCAGCCAATCTACCGGTCGACGCGCAACCCGATATTACCAACAACCAGGTACAGATCATTACGCAGGCACCCAATCTGGGTGCACAGGAAGTGGAGCAATTTATTACCGCTCCCATTGAATTATCTATGGCTAATATTGCCGGGATAGTCGAAAAACGGTCTATATCCCGTTCGGGTATATCCGTTATAACCCTAGTTTTTAAAGACAATATTGATATATATTGGGCGCGTCAGCAGGTAACGGCCCAATTGAAAGAAGCCGAAAGCAGTATCCCCGCAGACCTTGGCGAGCCAACACTAGCCCCCATAACTACCGGACTTGGGGAAATTTACCAGTATGTAATTCACCCTCAAAAAGGCTACGAGCAAAAGTATACCGCTACAGACCTGCGGACCATTCAAGACTGGCTCGTTCGTACACAATTAGCAGGCACCGTTGGGGTGGCCGAAGTAAGCGGCTGGGGCGGTTTTGTTAAACAATACGAAGTAGCACTGGACAACGATAAGCTTAACTCGCTGGGACTTACCATTCCAGATGTATATACTGCCTTACAGAAAAACAACGAAAACACAGGCGGCTCCTATATCGAACAGCTCAACAACGCTTACTTTATCCGTGGCCTGGGGCAGGTAAAATCCCTGGATGATATCAAAAAGATCGTTGTTAAAAACGTGAAGGGATCGCCTGTTTTGATACGAGATATTGCCACCGTACAATTTGGCAGTGCCACCCGTTATGGCGCAGTAACCCGAAATGGCGGCGGCGAAGTAGTGGCCGGTGTCACCCTGATGCTCAAAGGCGAAAACTTTAGCCAGGTGATCAAAAACGTAAAGGAACGCATGGTGCAGATCAAAAAGTCGCTGCCCGAAGGCGTAACTATTGAGCCTTTTATTGATCGCACCGAACTGGTTAACCGGGCCATCGGCACCGTAAAACGCAACCTGCTGGAAGGCGCACTGATCGTAATTTTTGTATTGGTGCTTCTGTTAGGCAATTTCAGGGCTGGTTTGGTAGTTGCTTCGGTTATTCCGCTGGCTATGCTGTTCGCCTTTTTGATGATGCGTTTATTCGGTGTTTCGGGAAACCTCATGAGTTTGGGCGCTATCGACTTCGGACTTATTGTGGACGGAGCAGTAATTATTGTAGAGAGCGTGGTGCATCACATTACCAGTGGCCAATATCAAAAGAAATCGATAGAAAAGCTCAGTACCGAACAAATGGATAACGAGGTACAAAATAGCGCCGGCAAGCTCATGAAATCGGCAGCTTTCGGGCAGATCATTATCCTCATTGTTTATCTTCCGCTGCTATCGCTCATTGGTATTGAAGGTAAAATGTTCCGGCCGATGGCCCAAACCGTGGCATTTGCCATTTTGGGCGCGTTTATCCTCTCGCTTACTTATGTGCCCATGGCCAGCGCCTTGTTTCTGAGTAAAAACACGGTACACAAAATCAATATTTCCGACCGCATCATCACTTTTTTACAGCGCATTTATCAGCATGCGCTGGTGGCTGTGTTAAAGGTAAAAATGCTGACCGTAGCGGTGGTTTTTATATTATTCGGCATCTCGATATGGGCATTCAGCCGCATGGGTGGTGAGTTTATACCGACACTGGAAGAAGGCGATCTCACCGTAGAAATCTCGATGATGCAGGGTACATCCCTTTCTGAAGTGGTTAAAACCTTTGGCAAAGCGGAGAAATTATTGAAAGATCGTTTCCCGGAGATTAAACAAGCGGTTACCCGTATCGGTAGTTCCGAAATCCCCACCGACCCCATGCCTATTGAACGGGGTGATATGATGCTGGCCATGAAGCCCAAAGCCGAATGGAAAACAGCAACCACCCGCCAGGAGATGACTGCTAAAATGGAAGCCGCACTGGAGGAAATCCCTGGCATTCACGCCTCTATTTCACAGCCTATGCAAATGCGTTTTAATGAACTGATGACCGGTATCAGGCAGGATGTAGCCATTAAGATATATGGTGAGGATCTGGATGTACTGGCCGATGAGGCTGCCAAAATAGCGAAGGAAATTTCGACAGTAAAAGGTGTAACTCAGCCTTTTGTCGAAAAGGTAATTGGTTTGCCCCAGATACAGGTATCCTACAACCGTGATAAGATGGCCCAATATGGTTTGAATATCAGCGATGTAAATGTGATACTAAAAACTGCCTTTGCCGGTAATGTGGCCGGTGTTGTATTTGAAGGCGAAAAACGTTTTGATATGGTGGTACGCATGGACCGCAACCTGCGCGAAAACATTACCAACGTGGAGAATCTGTTGATCCCCCTCCCATCTGGCAATAAAGTACCGCTGAACCAGGTAGCTGACATTGGCATCAAAGATGCGCCTGCACAAATTTCACGTGAGGATGGCAAGCGTCGCATTTATGTAGGTTTTAATGTAGAGGGCCGCGATGTAGAATCAACCGTAACCGAAATTCAGAACAAGCTGGCTGGCCGGATAAAACTACCTGGAGGTTATTACATGACCTATGGCGGACAGTTTCAAAACCTGCAGGCTGCAAAAAGCCGGCTGGCTATCGCCGTGCCCGCCGCTTTACTGTTTATACTCGTATTACTGTATGTCACCTTCCGTTCGGTTAAGGAAAGCTTGCTCATTTTTACGGCTGTCCCATTGGCTTCCATGGGTGGCGTAGCGGCCTTACTGCTTCGGGGCATGCCTTTCAGTATCTCGGCCGGGGTTGGTTTTATTGCCCTGTTCGGAGTAGCGGTTCTTAATGGCATTGTGCTCATTGGCTATTTCAATCAGCTGAAAGAAGAAGGCATGAGCAATATTTATGACCGTGTTTTGGAAGGCACCAAAACCAGGTTACGTCCCGTACTGATGACTGCTTCTGTAGCCTCACTGGGTTTCCTGCCTATGGCTTTATCGTCAAGCGCGGGTGCCGAAGTGCAAAAACCGTTGGCAACTGTAGTTATAGGCGGCCTGGTTACTGCCACGTTTTTAACGCTGTTTGTTTTGCCTTGCCTGTACCTGTTATTTAACCGTAAAGAGATAAGTAAAATAAAAATACCCAAGGCTGTATTAACCATTTTAGTTGCAGGTATACTGGCCTTAGTGGGTATACCCAAGGCAAACGCACAAAACAATCAACCCTTAACGCTGGATAGCGCTATAGCCAAAGCTTTAATTCAAAATCTGAAGATACGCTCTGCAGGGTTATCGGTTGATCAGGCCAGGGCTTTACAAAAATCATCGGCCGACCTACCCAAGACAGAATTTTTGCTTACACAGGACCCTACCAGTGGAGGCAATATTGATAACAGTATCGGTGTAAAACAAAGCATTGCCTGGCCAGGCTATTATAAAAATCAGCGAAAACTGTTGAATCAGCAAACCCAGCTGGCCGAAAGTTCTGACGCTGTAACAAGGGCCGATATTGTTAGGCTGGTACGTAGCGCCTGGTATGCCTATCTCCTGAACCGGGAAATGCTGCGGGTTTTGGACCACCAGGATAGCATTTACTCCGGCTTTGTAAAAAAGGCCGAGATAAGGCGAAAAACGGGCGAAACATCTGCGCTGGAAGTGATCAGCGCGCGTAATAAGTACCAGGAAATTCAAGCCCTTAGGATAGGTACTCAGGCAGACTTACGCAGTAATGAACTGGCTCTACAACAATTATTAAATATAGATGAGCCTGTATTGGTGAGCGAAAGCGCTTTACCCCTACTGATTGATCTCCAGTCAAACACAGCCAATGTAACTAGCAACCCCCAATTGGGCATGAACCTGCAGCAAATTGAAGTGGCCAGGGCAAAAGTAGCTCTTGAAAAATCGCGGTTGATGCCCGACTTTACTTTGGGATATAACCAGCAGCTGCTCATTCCCGGGTTTGATCCGGCCAACATTAACCGGAGTTATTCGCCCGGTACACGCATTGGTGGTTTCCAGGTAGGTATTTCTGTGCCTGTTTTTAGTAAGGCCTATACAGCACGTATCCGTTCAGAAAAAATAGCCACACAGGTGGCCGAGATTAATTATCAGCAAACCCATCAACAGCTCCGCACCCAATATGAGCAGGAGCTACAACAATATCAAAAATTTAAACAGGCGGTAGAATATTATACCTCGGGTGGGTTAAAGCAAGCCGATGAACAGTTAAGAATAGCACAGGTGTCCTTCAACTTAGGCGAAATAGGCTATATCGAATATATTCAAAATACATCGGCCGCTATACAAACCAAGCTTACTTACCTCGAAACAGTAAGCCGCTTAAATCAATCGGCCATACAAATTCAATACATCAAAGGAAAATAAAATGCAGATTAAAAAATATAAATATTATATACCGGTACTCATCATCATGAGCACCGGCATGTTAGCTGCCTGTTCGGGCAGTTCGGCAAAAAAAGAAAATGATAGTCCACAGACAGCTAATGTAAAAACAGCGAAATCAGATAACATTACGCTTACAGAAGCACAAATGAAAAACGTGGGGATTGAAATAGGACCCATCACCCAAAAGAACCTCGATGCGGTGATTAAGGCCAACGGGCAACTGGCCGTTCCGCCACAAAACCGGGCAGATGTAAGCATCCTTTCGGGTGGCGTGATCAGTCGTATCAGTGTACTCGAAGGGCAACAGGTTAACCGGGGACAGGTCTTAGCAACCATCAGCAACCAGGATTTGATCAAAATACAACAGGATTACCTGGCTGCAAAAAGCAATTTTACCTATATACAGGCGGAGTTTAACCGTCAGCGCCAGCTGCAGGATGCCGGTGCCGGAACAGGCAAATCATTTCAATCGGCACAGGCTACTTATAATGCAGAGCTTTCACGCATCAAAGCCTTTGAAAGTCAGCTCAGGCAATTAAGCATCAACCCTGGCCATATCAATAGCGGCAATATTGTTTCCGGTTTCCCCGTAGTTTCACCCATTACAGGAACTGTAGGAAAAATATCAGCCAATACAGGAGCCTTTGTACAACCGGGTACATCCATCATGGAGGTTGTGGACAACTCCAAGATCCATTGCGATCTTACCGTATTTGAAAAAGATTTGATGCAGGTAAAGCTAGGTCAAAAAGTAAATTTTCAACTCACTAACCAGGGCGACATGATGATCACCGGTAAAATCAATGGCATCAATAAATCTTTTGAAAACGAAAGCAAGGGTGTTATCGTCCATGCCGAGATTGATAACCGGCAGCATAAAAACCTGATCCCGGGGATGTATGTCACCGCTCTCATTAGTATAGGCAGCCACCCGGTACCGGCTGTTCCGGTTGAGGCGGTAGTTCGTTCCGGCGGCAGACAATATATCTATATCGTGACCGGTGAAGAAGCCCAATCAGGAAAAACAAGCTATAGCTTTAAAAAGGCAGAGGTTACAACCGGTGTAATGGAATTAGGCTATATAGAAATTAAACCCATGAATAGTTTACCGGCCAATGCCAAAGCCGCGTTAAAAGGAGCATTTTACCTGGAATCAAAAGCCGAGGGTGGTTCGGATGATGATTAATTATCTGGTTTAAACTACTCAACAAAAAAGTATGTCATTTCGAACGAGGTACGAGGAAAAATCTTTTATACTTAGTTAATCATGATGCGAGGTGCAGAAGATTTCTCCTCGTACCTCGTTCGAAATGATATTGGTTTAGAGTTAAACCGGTCTGATTTTTAATTAACGCTTATAAATAATGATTGTTAAAATCACTTTTATTTTTTGACCTCAAAAACCACAAACTAATTAAAAAACTTTAAGAAGTATACATATTAGTTAAACAGTGTCCGGATTAGGGATAAAGTTCATAAAGGCCTGGAATTTGGCGTAGTAATTCTGCATGTTGAGCTGGTAATAATAGGCCCCTCTTTTTGAACCTGCTTTATCTTTATCGGCCAGCTTAATGAGCAAGCCGGTTGCCAGCACTCTTTTGCTGAAATTACGTTTATCAATAGTGGTATTAAAAACACATTCGTACAGCGTTTGCAGCTGTGGGATGGTAAATTTGGTAGGCAAAAGTTCAAACAATATCGGGTGCATGGCCGCTTTATAACGGATGCGTTTTTTGGCCTGCTCCAACATTTCCTGCTGATCAAATATGAGTTTGGGCGTCCGTTTTAGCTGGAACCACTCGGCATGATAATCAGAACTGATCTGGGTTTGATACTTTTGAATGTCGATAAGTGCGAAATAAGCCACGGAAACGGTACGTTCCATCGGATCCCGGTTTGGTTCGCCAAAGGTATATAACTGTTCCAGGTACACCCCTTCCAGCCCTGTTAATTGTTTAAGGATACGGTTTGCTGCCTGGTCGATGCTTTCATTACCCTGCACAAAACCACCCATCAGGCTCCAGTTTCCCTTCTCGGGCTGAAATCCTCTTTTGATCAGTAATAGTTTTAAAACCTCTCCGTCAAATCCAAAAATAATGCAGTCAACAGCCAGCAATAACCTGGTCTGTTTAGAGTATTTTAGCATCTTATATATTCCGAATTACAATAAAAAACAAATATAGAATTACATTCGATATAAGCATAAATAAAAGAAATTCCAAAAAAAATCTAAAAAGGTAGATGCCGATCGATGAAGTAAAGTAGAAAAAAAAATTTAGCAATACTATATAATTGTTAAAAAAACAGTTATGAAAGAATATTTTAACCTTTTTTCTTCTTTTTGGATGGCTTCGCGATCTTGTTAAACTGCAGGCAAAGACTTATCCAATGGTCAAAATCTTTTGATGAGCGCAGGTTTTCTGCCTCTACAAAACAAAATCTTTCATCACCCGGCTCCCATGAACCATCTGACGGCAGTTATCGTTTTCCAGTGCAAGGGCAACCTGTTCGGTGCCTATACGGCATAGCATATCCTGGTTGCGTATGCAAATGCACATTTTATCATTAACCATAAAGCACAAACCCTGAAACATCTTTACTTCATCTACCAGCTCTTGTTCGCTAAGGGCCTCCCGTACCCGGTTAGCTAATAATTCGTCATATGCCATAATGGAGAGTCAAGATAGTAAGAGTCAGGAATCAAGATTAAAACCAAGGGTCAATTATCACATCACCGCTGGTATTTCAATCAGCTCTTGATTCTTGACTCTAATATCTTGATTCTTTTTAAAAACTACTCTAATTTTTCCAGGTCTTTTCGTATGCGGTTCTTTTCGGTTGTTGTTTTTGCCTGTTTCAGTGCAGTCTGCAAATGTTTTGCAGCCGTCTGCTGGTCAACTCCTGTGTACAAATGTCCCAGTAAAACATGGTATAAATGATTATCATCCAGCTGCAGCTTTTCGGCCTCGGTTATAGCCTCCTGTTTTCCCCTCGCCTTATAAAGCGCATAAGTGCGGTTAAGCGCAACAATGGGCGAGTAGGCAACCTGCAGCAAACCATTATATAGCTGTAAAATATTTTCCCATTTCTGATTAGTATCAGCATTAATGGTATGCCAGTAAGCGATGCCTGCTTCCAGATGATATTTGCCCAATTGAAGGCCCTGCGATGCCCTGTTCAGGTAATCGTTCCCTTTGGCTATCAATTCGGCATTCCATAAATTGGTATCCTGTTCATCATAGCGTATCATTTCACCATGTTCATCGGTTCGGGCTTCAAAACGCGAAGCGTGAAAACACATGAGCGCAATAAGCGCATTAGTATCGGATAAGTTGGTGTTTTTGTCCTCTGTTAATAAAACTGCCAAACGCAGAGCTTCCAGGCAAAGATCTTTACGTAGTGTGGTATCTTTACTGCTGGAGTAATAGCCTTCATTAAAGAGCAGGTACAATGTAGTTAAAACTGCCTGTATCCTGGTACCGATCTGGGACGGCGGCGGAAACTCGATCTTTACATTTTGCTCGCGTAGCTTTTCTTTGGCCCTGAACAGCCTTTTATTAATACTTTCTTTGTTGGATAAAAAAGCATCTGCTATTTCATTGATACCAAAGCCACAAAGGATCCGGAGGGCTAGGCCAATCTGGGCCTCGGGAGGTAATATAGGCTGGCAAATAGCAAACATCAGCTGCAACTGGCTATCCCTGATGTGCTCATCGGATAGGTCTATCACTATTTCTTCGGCTCCTTCATAAGCTGCCTGCAGGTTGCCGGTTATTTTTTCTGCAAATAACTTGTTGCGTCGTAAATAATCTTTTGCCTTGTTGCGGGCCACAGTATATAACCAGGCTACCGGGTTATCGGGTAAACCTTTTAACCCCCAAACTTCGGTTGCCGTTAAAAAAGTGTCGCTGGCAATATCTTCGGCAATTTCCGGGTGTTCAAAGCCAAAATGCTTATAAAGCACGGCCGTTATTTTGCGATACTCTGTACGGAACAAATGGGGTAATAACTCCTGTTTATTGATCTCAGCAGCCATATTGGTTTATCATAACCCGAATATAAACGTATTTCCTGTACCCCCGTTTAAACTTTTCAAAGCATGGCACAAACTTTACAATCTATCCTTAATACTTTTATAAAAGTGTAGCATTTTCATAAACCAGGTATCTAACAGTACATAAAGTTTCACCGGAGAGTTTGGGATTTCATAAAATATGTCATTCGAAGAAATATACGATACCTATTATAGTAAAATATTCCGTCTGTGCATGGGGTATATGAATGATCATGACTGGGCGCAGGATGTTACACAGGAAACTTTTATTACGGTATGGCAAAAGCTATCTCAGTTTCGCAACGAGTCGGCCATCGGCACCTGGATATACCGCATAGCCTCCAACCATTGTTTAAGACAACTGGAAAAACAAAGTAAAATGCCCAAAGCCGAAATGCCGGTTCAGATAGAAGACAAACAGCCGCCGGATACCGATACTCAGGTGCAGCTGCTCTACAAATGTATTGCCGAGCTACCCGAAATTGACCGTATTATTATTTCGTTGGAACTGGAGGACGTTAAACAAGCCGAAATAGCCAACATTGTGGGGCTGTCCGAAACCAACATTAGGGTAAAAGTCTACCGCATAAAAGAAAGGCTCTCACAAAAATTTAAAAAGTATGAGCACCAATATTGATTTTAAAGCGCTTTGGCAGCAACAGGATGTTTTGGCCAAACCCGATATCAAGGAGGTTATTAAAAAATCCCGTCAGCTGAAAAAAAAGACAAGGAATAAATTGTTACTAACAAATGGCTTACTGGTTGCCGTAACCATTTATTATATAGTTTTCCTTTTCGGGGGTTATTATTCAACAAAGATTACTACACGCATAGGTGGCTTGCTCACGATTATGGGCTTTGTGGCTTATCTATTGGTTTCTAATGGTTTATTAGTAGATTTATTTAAAGGTCATTCTGAGGTTGATAGTTTTTCCTATTTAAAAGAGCTGTTGACCATCAAAAAGAAACAGGAGCTTGTTGAAACCAAAGTTGTAAAGTTGTACCTGATAACCCTGTCTGTTGGTGTGGCTTTATTTATGATTGAATACACCATAAAAATGGGTGTAATTTGGGGAAGTGTTGCGTATATTTGTTTATTCGCATATATGGCTTTCGTGTATTTTTATCTAGTTCCACAGAGAGTCAGAAAACAACGCGCCGAGTGGACGGCTATTATCGAAAAACTACAAACTATTAACGATCAGCTAACTCAAACCAAACATCTGGAATGACTTGCTGCTTTTATTGATAAATTATTAATTAATTAGGCTTAAATTTGAAACAAATTCAGTATTTTAACATCTAAAGGGGTATGGAAGGCAATAAAATAATACAAGCAATTACACATTTATTTAAAAGCGTTGATAACCGCGACTGGGAGTCAGTGCACAGCGTAATGGCCGAAACTGTTTTGTACGACTATACTTCGATGGTGGGCGGTGAACCTTTTGTACAAACACCTCAGGAAATTACAGATCTCTGGTCGCATTTTATGCCTGGCTTTGACTCTACCCATCACCAGATCTCTGAGTTCAGAGTAAAACTGCACGGCAATCAGGCCGATGCGGATTATGTGGGCAAAGCTGATCATTTTTTGGACGATGATGTATGGACAGTTTCCGGAACCTACCACACCAAGCTGGAAAAGCAAAACGGCGTTTGGCTGGTAACTCATCTTCAGTTGAACTACGATAAGCAAAGCGGTAATACAGGCCTGCCTCAACGGGCCAAAGAGCGGTTAGCCAAGCTGCAATCTTAATGTAAAACATTTATGGTGATGATCGCATATTCATTGCGGTCATCTTCCCGGTTATTTGAATTTCATAACTTTGATTATGCATCCAACCGAAACAATCGAAGAATTTTACCAAGGTCACCCCGCTATGAAGATGACGCCCCTGGGCGATAATCAACGTGGCGCAGGGCACTTTAATGTATATCCACGCGGTGAGATCTGTCATAACCTTACCAGTTACCACCGTCGCGATTTTTACAAAATATCGTTGTGCATCGGTGGTGGTACTTTGTATTATGCCGATAAAGGAATCTCGTTTGATAAATGTGCCCTGGTATTTTCAAACCCAACCATACCTTACTCCTGGGAAGCTGCACCGGTAGAGCAAACCGGCTATTTTTGTCTTTTTACCGAGGATTTTATCAGCAGTAACAACCGCAGCGAAAGCTTTATCGATTCGCCATTATTTAAGGTAGGTGGCAGCCCGGTTTATTTTGTTAATGACGAACAGGTTAAAGTAATCAGTGATATATTTTGCAAGATGCTGAATGAAATTGACACCGATTACATATACAAGTACGATCTGCTGCGCAATTATGTAAACCTTATTGTTCACGAGGCTCTTAAACTAAAACCGGCCGATAACTTTTTTAAACACAGCAACGCGTCATCGCGCATAGCTAGTTTATTTATGGAGTTGCTGGAGCGCCAGTTCCCAATTGATTCGCCCAATTACGCATTGAAACTGCGTACCGCTGCCGATTATGCCAATCGTTTATCAGTACATGTAAATCACCTGAACCGGGCGGTGAAAGAGATCACCGGCAAAACCACCAGTATGCACATTGCCGAACGTGTGGCTAAAGAAGCCAAAGCCCTGCTCCGGTATACCGATTGGAACGTAGCCGATATTGCGTATAGCCTAGGCTTTGAGTACCCGGCTTACTTTAATAATTTCTTTAAAAAACAAACCGCCCTTAATCCAAAAGCCTACAGGATTTAGTTAACTGAAAGGCCTCACCATTCTTTCTCCAAAGAAGAGGTTCAGGAAAAAAGATGTCACCCTTTTACCGGAGGCCAATTGTTTGAATTCTATAGCTTTTGGTTTGATAAGTGTAAACGGTGCGGTTCTTGAGCCCTATATATTTGTACTATCAAAACAAAATACTATGGAATACAGGAATTTAGGAAATACCAACGAAAAACTATCGGCCATTGGCCTGGGTTGCATGGGCATGAGCTTTGCCTATGGCCCTGTTGATAATGAAGAATCAATAGCTACACTTAACCTGGCGCTCGACCTGGGCATCAATTTTTGGGATACCGCCGATATGTATGCCGCCGGTAAAAACGAAGAGCTGATATCAAAAGTGCTTAAAAGCAATCGCGATAAAGTATTCATCGCTACCAAATTTGGTTTCAGGTACCATAATCCCGATGCTCCTTATACCGGTAGCGGAAACTCCAATATTTATTTCGATGGATCGCCAGCCTATATCAAAACTGCGGTGGAAGCCAGTTTAAAACGCCTAGGCATCGACACCATCGACTTATATTACGCACACCGCATCGACCCAAATGTGCCTGTTGAGGAAATGGTTGGCGCTATGGCCGAATTGGTTAAAGAAGGCAAAGTACGTTACCTCGGTTTATCAGAAGCATCTGCAGCCAGCATCCGCAAGGCACATGCTGTTCACCCGATAGCAGCGCTGCAAAGTGAATACTCTTTACTGAGCCGCGATGTAGAAGGAGACATATTAGCTACCCTGCGCGAACTGAAGATTTCACTGGTGCCTTACAGTCCGCTGGCCCGGGGTTTGGTAACCAACACAGTAAGTAAAGACGAGTTGGCAGCTGATGACTTCCGCCGGATACTGCCCCGTTTTAGTGATGACAACTGGGATAATAACCAAAAGCTGGCTCATGCTTTTGCCGGTATCGCTCAACAAAAAAATGCCACTCCGGCACAGTTGGCTTTAGCCTGGGTGTTGGCCCAGGGCGATGATATTATCCCTATCCCCGGCACCAAAAAACGCAAATACCTGCAGGATAATGCTGGCGCAGCCGATGTAAAACTATCTGCTGCTGATTTGCAGGAAATAGAAGCTTTACTCTTAAAATATCCTGATACCGGCGGCCGTTATAACGAGGCATCTTTAAAAATGACCAATCTGTAAAGAAAAACATCTTATTAAATTTAACCCTATGCTCAACAAAAATCTTATTGTAAATAAGTTATACATCATCCCGGCGGGGCATGGGATGCTTAAGGAGTTTTTCTTTAATACCAATTTGGGGGCCGATAACCCCCAATTGGTTTATAGCCCCCTTTGTGTTTATTTATTGGATACCAGCGACGGACCTATCCTAATAGATACCGGTTTTGCCGAAGTTTTCCTGAACAATCCCGATTTTTACAAGGATACAGCCCTTGATGGAGCTTTATACATGTACATGGAGGAGGAACATCGCCTTCCTAATTTGCTTCAACGTGCCAGACTCCAGCCCGAAGACATTAAACTGGTAATAGCCACACATTTTCACAGTGACCACTCCGGAGGCAACCCCTACTTTCTGGAAACCCAGACGCCCGTTCTGGTACAAAAAAACGAGCTGACTATTTTAGATGATGAAAATTATTCTCCGCCGGCATGCCGCATTCAAGATATGAACTACCAGGTAATTGATGGCGATTACCAGCTGTGTAACAACATCCGGCTGATATCAACACCGGGGCACTCCCCCGGTCATCAATCTATACTGATTAACACGGCAAGCTCTGGTTATGTATTACTGTGTATTGATGCCGCGCTAACAGAGGGTATTTTCCGAAACAATGTACCATACGCTTCTGCCAATCCGGAATTGGCAGCCGCTTCATTAAAAAAGCTGCAGGCTATCGCTACGGAGTATAATGCCTTCCCCATTTTTGGGCATGATGAAAAGCAAGCCAAAGCAATTAAAGTATACCCTGAATTTTATTGATCGGACTGAGGATGTTTGTCATGAAGTGGTAAATGGCTGTCGTGAAATGATTATTGTTTGATGTGTTTACCGGGGTATGTTTACATCATCAAATAAAACACATCATGAACGCGTATATCATTGAAAATTTTGGATCTATCGACGGTATTACCTTAACCGAACGCCCGGTACCAACACCCGGTCCTAAGCAGGTCTTAATAAAAGTAAAAGCCGTATCCATTGCCCGCCGGGATATTTATATTCTTAACCAGGTTTATCCGCTACCTCCCAAGCAAGGCATTATACCTTTAAGCGATGGCGTTGGCGAAGTAGTATCAACCGGCACCTATGTTACCCGCTTTAAAATAGGCGACCGCGTTGCGGGTAATTACTTTGCCAACTGGCGCGATGGACAAATGGATATGGATGTTATAGATCAATTAGGTTGTACGCTGGATGGCATGCTTTCCGAATACGTATTAATGAACGAAGAATGGCTGGTGAGAATTCCCGCCAACCTGAGCTGGGAAGAGGCGGCTACACTGCCCTGCGCTGCTTTAACTGCATGGTCGGCATTAACAGGGCCACGCCCGGTTTTAGCCGGGGACACGGTCCTCACTATTGGCAGCGGCGGCGTGGCGGTATTTACCATACAGTTTGCAAAAATGCTGGGAGCCCGTGTTATTGCCCTCACGTCAAAAGATTCGAAATTTAAAGCTTTGCGTAACCTGGGAGCCGATGAGGTGATCAATTATACTACCCATACCGACTGGCACCAACAAGTAAAAGAATTAACAGGAGGAAATGGCGTGAGCCGCGTGATAGAAACCGGCGGAATTGACACCTTTGAGCAGTCTATAAAATCGGCAGCTTTCGGAGCCGAAGTTACACTGGTAAGCAGCGCCGGGGTTGTTAATAATTCAACCGCACTTTTAAAAAGCGTTCTGGCTCCGTTGTTTGTTAAAATGATTAGCATACGGCCAATCTTCGTAGGCAGCCGCCTAAGTTTTGAAGCCATGAACCGTGCTATTGAAACGTTTAATATCAAACCGGTTATTGATAAAATTTATACGTTTAAACAGGTAAAAGAAGCCTATCGTTACGTAGTAGCAGGCGAACAATTGGGCAAGGTAATAATCGTGCTAAATCAGTAAGTTTTTGTCATTAAGAAGTAACAAAATGCTAAAAAACTTATCCAAAACAAGTTAGTATAATATTTATCCATAATTTAGTTTATGCCTTTTGTACGAATAAGCTTATTGAAAACATTGGCAGCTGATGCCAAAGAAAAAATATCCAGGGCTGTACATGAATCTTTGATGACCGAATTTAATGTACCTCTTGATGATTACTTTCATGTTGTGGAAGAACTGGAGGCTTCGCAATTATACTACCCCCAAAATTACCTGGGTATAGTACACAGCGGCAATATGGTATATGTGCAGATAACAGCAGGCTCGGGCCGCACGTATCAGCAAAAAGAGAAACTATATGCCGCTATAGCCGGTAAAATAGCAGCCGAAACCCCGGTACTGATTAATGATGTGATCATTATTTTGACAGAAAATGGTGGTAAGGAAAACTGGTCGTTCGGCGAAGGTAAAATTCAAAACCTGAGCCATATTAAAACTGCAGAGTAAAAGAGCGGGCATATAACAATTTGTCTTTGCTTAAATGTCGTTTTTGTACAATTTGTTACGATTGAATACCTGTAGTTTCGTAAAGAACAGATGGCTTATTGGTTGTAGCATTTTTTAATTAACCAGCGTAAAAGATTTAAGGTCATGACGATTAATTCGCAAATTTTACCAGGAATAGCTACCTGCTATATTAGCGAAGGGAATTGCGGAAGTTATAACCACTTCTGTTTATGACTTTTACATACCGGCTGCGGGCATCATTTTATTAAAACGATAGCAGGAAACGGGTTTGAGACCTGCTGACTCTACTTTATTATTACGTCTATGAAAAATCATCATTATCAAACAAACGTTACCTGGACCGGCAATACGGGCGACGGAACCAAAGATTACCGGGCTTATGAACGATGTCACGAGATTAACATTGATGGCAAACAATGCATCTTAGGTTCATCTGATCCTAACTTCCGTGGCGACAGATCAAAACACAGCCCGGAAGACTTGCTGGTAGCAGCTGTCTCTTCTTGCCATATGTTGTGGTATCTGCATTTGTGCACCACAGTTGGGGTTGTAGTAACCGCCTATGAAGACAACGCCGAAGGTGTAATGCTCGAAAACAAGAACGGGAGTGGCTGCTTTACCGTAATCTTATTAAGGCCGTTGATTACCGTTGCGGATAGAACGATGATTGAAAAGGCCGATGAAATGCACAAGGAAGCTAATAAGATGTGTTTTATTGCCAACTCCTGCAATTTCCCTATTCTGCATGAACCACGTTACCAGGTTGTTACCGAAGAAGACCTGGCTGTATAAATATCATTATGAGCACACTAAAAGATAAAGTTGAAGCTTTTAACCAGCTTATTACCAACGACAAGACGGTACAGGCAATGGAATTATTTTATAGCGAGGAGGTAGAACTTCAGGAAAATGAAGCCACTCCAACCATTGGCAAACAAAACTGCATAACCCGCGAAAAATTTCTCCTGGGAAAATTTGGTTTGGCTTTGGTGATAACCAAACAGGCTATTGACGAAGTAAATCAGGTAGTTTTTAGCGAGTACGAGATGACTATTACCAGCCTGGCAGATCAAAAACTGATGTACAGGACCGAAATTTCGGTACAACAATGGGAAAATGGCCTGATAAAAAAAGAGAAGTTTTATTATAACGAAGCTAAACCATTATAAATAATAATATGACTACCATCAGCAATCAGCCTGAAGAATGCCGGGACATGACCGATATACGCCGGGAAATTGACGCTATAGACAGGCTGGTGATTGCATTGATAGGCCGGCGGTTTAAATATGTACAGGCAGCGGCCAAATTTAAAAGAAACCCTACCGATGTGGCCTCTCCCGAGCGTTTTAAAGCCATGCTTGCCGAAAGAAGATCATGGGCGCAAGCCGAAGGTCTTTGCCCCGATGCCATAGAAAAAATGTACGCCGACCTGGTAAACCATTTTATTGCCGAGGAATTGAAAACCTGGAAGGCTAATCATTAAAGATCCGGCTTTTTGTAGAGATAGTATATAAAAATGGCCTGTCACCCTGAGCTTGTCGAAGGGTCGCGCGCAGAGGCCTGCCCACCATGCTTCGACGGGGCTCAGCATGACATCCTTTTTATTTTTACAACGATGATTAGTTATCTTTAAATTAATGAATCATTATCATGTTTACATACTGCGCTGTAGTGATGGCACTTATTATACTGGAATAACTAACAACATCGAAAGAAGATTAATAGAACACCAATCAGGCGAAAATACAAAGTGCTATACCTATAAGCGTCTACCTGTAATACTTGTTTTTAATGAAGTGTTTAATGATGTCAATCAGGCCATCGCTTTTGAAAAACAAGTAAAAGGTTGGCGGCGGGAAAAGAAAGAGGCTATTATAAACGGTAATTGGGATCTATTACCTGAATTAGCGAAAACTTTTAAAAACAAATAGGCGGCCTGTCACCCTGAGCTTGTCGAAGGGTCGCGCGCAGAGGCCTACCCACCATGCTTCGACGAGGCTCAGCATGACATCCTTTTTTCTATTTTTATCAAGCAGATACTGCCTGTACAGCATCAGGCTTGCGTTTTAATATCAGCGCGGCTATTAACGCTATAACCAAACCTACAGGTAAAATTTCCATATAAGTAAGAAAAATTACCCCCAACGGATTTTTATACATATTAACATAGCCTGCCATTTGTTCTTTTTGCCGGGCAATCTCGGCCTGACTGGCTCCGCCGGCTTTTGCTTTGCTGATAGCGTGGGCTACATATTTATCCATAAAATCGGGCATAAAACAATAATACGCTACCAGCCATGTGAGTACATATATGGTTGAGCCTATCAGCACAATATAAAGCCCCATTTTAAAAGCCTTCCCAAAGGAAATAGTGCCACTATTATATTTATCCCTGAAATTTTTTACCGCGACAAAAATAAAGGAAAAGGCCACGATCATGGACGCGTAGCCCATCCACATGCTGCCTTCAAAGTTTGGATTGTTGTAGTGCCCAACAACAGCAACCATCATCCACCCTGCTGTGATGATTCCCGCGATTGCTCCAAAAACAAGTACATTTTTTTTCATGATGTTTATTTTAATGGTTTAACGAGACCAAATTTGGCCTATCACGAGCTCATTCCGGTCATACTTTCGGGTGATTTTGAAAAATGTGGTATTATTTCACACCAAAGTATGAGAGCGTTAGGGTATAATGCACAATCTTTTAGCCATTTCAATAGCCTGCGTGCGACGTTTTACATCCATTTTATCAAACAGGTTTGATGAATGCGTTTTAATAGTGTTTAGCGATACGAACAAACGCGCAGATATTTCCTGGTTACTTAGCCCTTCGGCCATCAACTCTAATACCTCCAATTCACGACGGCTAATATTAAGACGCTCCAATTCCTCCTGATTAGGTAAAAAATCAGACACATGGCTAATATAAACCGGTTTTTCAACTACCACTGTTTCAACCCTGGGCTTCGTCAGTTTTAGGGCAAGCCAGATACCGAGCAAAGTGAAAACTACTGCTATCGCACCAGCATAAACTTCATAAGCGTTATTGATAATAATAAAATGAAACTCGAGCCATTTTAATAAAAACAACAACACAGCCAACGCTACACCATATAGTATAATACTTTTGTTTTTGATAAATAACTTGAAGGTCATGACAATGCCGGTTTGCTGATTTTCATCTTAAAAATAAGGTATTTTAAACAGAAATTAAACATCCCATTATTGGTATAAAACAAAAAAAGACGCATATGATGCGTCTCTTTTTGTAACTTAATCGTATAAGGGATTCAATCGCCCCAGAACATTTCTTCTTTGGATTCGTCGGCAGTAAATACTTCTACTTTGGTGATCTTGCCGTTCTCAACTGTATATACATCAATGTTATCTACATCTAAAATGCCACCGGCAGGCTGAGCAGCGTTCCAGTGCAGCAAACAGGCCACTTTGTTGCCACTAACACAGATAGATTTGATATCGGTAAGCTTTAAGGTATTGGCCGATAGTTCAAACATCTTGCCTACCATCTGAAACACTTCGTTACTGGAATGTTTGATGCCTGAAATGCGGCTATTACCGGGTTGGCTCCATTCCACATCGGGATGTAACAGGGTGTTTAATTGTTCAATATCTGCCACTTGTACAGCGTTTAAAAATTCGGTTACTACTTGTTGTGCTTGGTTTTTCATGTTATTTGTTGTTGATTGATAAATAGAGTGGGTTAATTGTGCCTGGCTGTATCCTGTGGTGGCTAGCAGGCATAGCACACCGGTGAGTTTGATAGATAAATGCTTTGTTTTGAATAGCGGCATCATGTTTTCCTTTCTTTTTGATAAACCAAAGGTCGCCCAGAAACCCCACTCATCACTTACCATTACACGACATCCATTTACCACATTACGCCAATTTTTGGCAAAGCCATTTGCTACAGCTACATTAGTACTGTAATCAAAAAATGATGGAAGATCAACTTAAAAAATTAACTATAAGTCTACTAGCCTATGCTGTACAGCGTGACCTGTCACCAGAGATGTTGTGCCGTTTATCAAACATTACCATGTCTGAGCTGCAAACTGGCAAACAACCGCTTACTTCCAAGCAAGTAAGTGATTTGTGGCTCAACGCTATTCATTTAAGTAAGGATGCCCTGTTTGGTCTGCACTTTGGGGAGTCGTTGCAGCTGTCGGCTTTAGGCATTGTTGGCGAGATCATTAAAAGCAGCGAAACCGTTGGCAACGCCTTAACCATTGCCGCCTCATTAACCCATTTAATCACCACGGCTTTCACTTTAGAAGTAAGGCAAAATGATGATTCCTTTTCGGTAGAGTTTATTCCCACAACACCTGACTGGCAAAGTTCTGTCACATCGGTGCAAACGCTTGACCTGCTTATGGTTTTTGTAGTACACGAACTGGATGGGCTGATGATGAAAAAGATAAGTCCGCGGGCTGTAAGTTACATCAGGCCGATTGATAATCTGGCAGAATACGAACGCGTGATGCGCTGTAAACCCGTCATGAATGCCGCTACCAACACCATCACCTTTGATAAGAAATACTGGAACGAGCAAATTATTACTGCCAATTATGAATTACAACAGATCCTGCTGCAAAAGGTAAGTCCTTTGAAAGATGTGCTGACCGAAAAACAAACGCTCAAAAACCGTATCCATAATTATTTGCTGGCCAACTCTTACCTGGGTATTGTATCGTTAGAGGATATCGCCGCCAACTTTAACATCAGTGCGCGAACTTTGCAGCGTAAGCTTAAGGAAGAAGGTATCAACTTTCAACAAGTAGCCGATGAAGTACGCAAATCACTGGCCATTAATTATCTAAAAGCAGGCTCCTACCCGGTTAAGGAAATATCCTACATGCTGGGCTATAACGAGCTAAGCGCTTTTACCCGCACCTTTAAACGATGGACCGGCATTACCCCCGCCATTTACCAAAAGAATTATAATTAACGGTTTATTCCTTTTTGTAATCCTTATGTACAATTAAAAAGCTGGCGCGTTCTTCTTTGTGGAATGGGATATTCCAGTTGCCCTGATAGGTTATTTTGGTAGGAAGTAATTCCCCTCCAAAGTTATTGAGCTCGATGTTCATCTGCACGTTAAAATCAACAAACATGTTGCTGAACTTCATGTCGATGTAACGGCCCAGGATCTGAAAGGTACGCTCATCAAATATGGTGGTCATCTCCTTGATCATAGTGTCACCATCTGACGTACTGGGTTTGCACCGCACCCTAAAACGGTAAACCGGGATGGTATCCAGATACTTACCTCGTGCGAATTCATAGTAGTAATACCCACGCATATCGCCCGCAAATATTTCGGTTTTACTGCTGATAAAAGGGATACCTTTTACCCTGCGTCCCGGGGTAAAAATAAGCGTCTTCAACTTATCTTTATACGATTCATTTTTCCCTCCTGATCCCGGCAAAGCATCACCCTTGGTAAAATCAGAATTATAGGCGTTCATGAAAATATAGTCGAACATCTCTACGGTGTATAGCTGGTATTTACCGTTCTTTTTAAACATGTTACCACTATCTGTTTTGGCAACATACTCCATGTGGTGTTTGCCGGCGGCGTTGCTGTGGATGATCTTGCGATAGATCTTACCGTCAACCTTATTCTTTTTGTCGTAGGTAAAAATGCGGTTCTCGGCGGTAAAACCATAGCGTTTCATGTTTTGAAAAGCCTTGTAAAAGCTGGTATCGGCCAGCACGGCATCAATAAAATCCTGCGCGTTTAACTTGTGCGATTTGATATCAACCAACGAGTCGATTACAATGGTACGTATCGTATCCGGGTTAAAACGCTTGATCTGCTGCGCGAAAGAAGAACTTGAGGCAATGATTAATACCAGTGCTATTATTGTTTTTTTCATCAAGGTATTGATGTTATTTGGCCATAATTGTTACACCATGTCATTGCGAGCGGAGCGTGGCAATCGCGAACTATGCAAGTTAACCCTGTACAGTTCGCGATTGCTTCGTCGTTCCTCCTCGCAATGACATGACTTTTATTGATGTTATTTTCGCTTAGTTTCCCAACTGTTTAATAGCCAGGTAAGCCATCAGACCAGTGCTGATCTTAAACGCGTCTTCTTCCACATCAAAAGTTGGTGTATGTACCGATGAGGTGATACCACGACTTTCGTTACGGGTGCCCAGGCGGTAAAAACAGCTATCAGCTACCTGCGAGTAATAAGCAAAGTCTTCGGCTGCCATCCAGATGTCCAGGTCGAGCACGTTTTCTTTACCCAGGTAATCCTCGGCATGGCCACGGGTTGCGGCCGTCAGCACTTCTTCGTTAATCAGGAAGGGATAACCACGCATAATGTTAAAATCGCAGCTGCCGCCCATGCTTTCGGCAATACCTTCGGCCATTTTTTTCATACGTTTGTGGGCTTCGTCGCGCCATTGCTCATCCATGGTGCGGAAGGTGCCTTCCAGGTAAACCTCATTGGGGATCACATTGGTGGCCCCATTGGCAATCACCTTACCAAATGACAATACCGACGGACTTTTTGGATCGGCAAAGCGGCTTACCACCTGCTGCAATGCGGTTAATATATGAGCGGTAATAATTACCGGGTCGATGTTTTGTTGTGGTTGCGCCCCATGGCCACCTTTACCTTTTACAGTAACATAGATCTCATCGGTCGAGGCCATGTACTTACCCGCGCGGAAACCTACCTTACCGGCATCAATCAATGGCATTACATGCTGCCCCAATACGGCCTGTGGTTTAGGATTTTCCAATACCCCTTCTTTAATCATGATGCTGGCACCGCCGGGCAGCTTCTCCTCGGCAGGTTGAAATATCAGTTTCACAGTACCGGCAAACTGACTTTTCAGTTCGTTCAAAATACGGGCTGTACCCAATAACGATGAAGTATGCGCATCATGACCGCAGGCATGCATTACACCTACATTTTGTGATTTGTAGGGCACATCATTAGCTTCGGTAATTGGCAGCGCGTCCATATCGGCACGCAGGGCCACTACTTTATCAGATGGCAGCTCTCCTTTGATTAAAGCAACCAGGCCCGTATCAGCCATTTTTTCGTAGGTTAAACCCAGCTCGTCTAATTTGCCGGCTATAAAAGCCGATGTTTTTTGTTCGTGAAATGACAGCTCGGGATTGGTATGCAAATGGCGGCGATTGGCCACTACATCATTAAATATTTTGTGGGATAGTTCCTGTATTTGTTCTTTAATCATTGGTATCCGTTTTGGGTAGATTTATTTTTTCTGAGATGATGAACAGGCTCGAGAAGGAAGCCCGCAGGTCCTGCATGAGTTTTTGCGCTTCCAAGCGGGTTCTGAAATCGCCGGCACGCACCTTAAAGTTGGGTTCGTTATAAATGATATAGGTACGCAGCTCAGGATACTGGCTTTGCAACCTTGCCTGGGCACTGTAGGCATCCTTACGGTTGGAGCCGCTGAAGATCTGCACCCGGTAACCATATGATGCTATCGGCGATGATACCCCGGCAGCGCTGCTCATTTCATAACGTTTAGCAATCAGCGTATCCACCAGGGGGTCTCTGACTACCTCAACCTTACCACGCGCTTGCTGCGCAAAGGTATGGGTTGATGCTATGACCAGCACAAAAAAAAGGCAGTATCTGATAATCGCTGGTGTAGCCTGATGATCAAATACTGCTTTTTTCATTTTCTTTTATCAAATAAAACAGCGTCATGCCGAACTTGTTTCGGCATCTCACATCCAGGTATCGCATGCTGGTCGACCTGTCCTGAGAGATCCTGAAACAAGTTCAGGATGACACCTCTTCTTTTTTGTTTTTTAAGTCTCCCCTTTAGGGGAGATTTAGAGGGGCTTCTTAATTCTGCCCTACGCCGTGGCAGTTTTTATATTTTTTGCCGCTTCCGCATGGACAAGGATCGTTACGACCTATCTTGTTTTCAACCCTAACCGGACTTGCTTTCTGCTGCTCGCGGAAATCATCCATCGGGATGCCATTGCTTTCGCTTACCATCTCGGCTTTGGTAGTCTTCATTTTACGCAGATCCAATTTTGGCTCTGGTTTGGCTTCACGTACTTCATCAGCTTGCTGCTGAACCGGGATACCACCTCTGAACAGGAAGCTTACGATCTCTTTATTTACATTGGCCAGCATCCCTCTGAACAGTTCAAAAGCTTCAAACTTGTAAACCAACAGCGGATCCTTTTGCTCATAAACCGCATTCTGTACCGATTGTTTTAACTCATCCATCTCGCGCAAATGCTCTTTCCAGGCATCATCAATCAGGTACAGGGTCACGTTCTTTTCAAACGATTTAAATACCTCTACCCCGTGGTTTTCCACCGCTTTTTTCAATGGTACAGAAACCTGTATACCATGGATACCATCGCTAAACGGAACCACAATATTCTCTACATACTGACCGCGGGTATCAAATACATCTTTCAATACCGGGTAAGCCTGTTGTGCAACGGCTTCTTGTTTGCGTTTGTAAAAGTCCATTACCGTTTGGAAAGTCCTGTCGGTAAGGGCTGTTATATTTTTCGATGCAAACTCGTCGATGCTCAATTCAATATCAACCGAGAATAAACGGATCACTTCCAGCGTAAAGCCTTCGTAATTGTTCGCTTCTTTGTATTCGGTCACAATATCTTCTACCACATCAAATATGGTATTGCTCAAATCAACATCCAGGCGTTCGCCAAACAGGGCGTTTTTACGTTTGGTATAGATCACCGTACGCTGTGAGTTCATCACGTCGTCATATTCCAGCAAACGTTTACGGATACCAAAGTTATTTTCTTCTACCTTTTTCTGTGCACGCTCGATTGATTTGGAGATCATGGAGTGCTGAATCACTTCGCCCTCTTCAATACCCATACGTACCATCAGGTTGGAGATACGCTCTGAACCGAATAAACGCATCAGATTATCCTCTAATGATACAAAGAACTGTGACGAACCCGGATCACCCTGACGACCGGAACGACCGCGTAACTGCCTGTCAACCCGGCGCGACTCATGGCGTTCGGTACCTACAATGGCCAAACCACCCGCGTCTTTAACACCCGCACCCAACTTAATATCCGTACCACGACCCGCCATGTTGGTAGCAATGGTCACGGTGCCTGTTTTACCGGCTTCAGCCACAATATCGGCCTCTTTCTGGTGCATTTTGGCATTCAGTACGTTATGTTTGATGCCGCGCAATTTCAGCATACGGCTCAGTAATTCCGAAATTTCAACCGATGTTGTACCTACCAGTACCGGTCTGCCGGCCTCTGTTAGTTTTACGATCTCATCGGCAACGGCATTGTATTTTTCACGAACGGTACGATAAACCAGATCTTGCCTGTCTGCACGGCTAGCCGGGGTATTGGTTGGTATCTCTACCACGTCCAGTTTGTATATTTCCCAGAACTCACCTGCTTCGGTAACGGCAGTACCTGTCATACCGCAAAGCTTGTGGTACATACGGAAGTAGTTTTGCAGCGTGATGGTAGCGAAGGTTTGTGTAGCGTCCTCTACCTTAACATTTTCTTTTGCCTCGATAGCCTGGTGTAATCCATCTGAGTAACGGCGACCGTCTAACACACGACCGGTTTGCTCATCCACAATTTTCACCTTGCCTTCGTCCAGGATATACTCTGTATCTTTTTCAAACAGGGTATAAGCTTTCAGCAATTGGTTTACCGAGTGGATACGTTCAGACTTGATAGAGAAATCGCGCATCAATTCATCCTTACGGGCAATTTTTTCTTCGGCGCTCAGGCTTGATTTTTCAATCTCCGCAATTTCGGTACCTACGTCAGGCATCACAAAAAAGTGAGGATCTTCACCCGATGAGGTGATCAGTTCGATACCTTTTTCGGCCAGTTCCACCTGGTTATTTTTTTCGTCGATCACGAAGTAAAGCTCCGCGTCAACCTTTGGCATATCTTTACCCTGATCCTGCATGTAGTGGTTTTCCACCTTCTGCAAAATTGTCCGGTTACCGCCTTCGCTCAAAAACTTAATTAAAGCCTTGCTCTTTGGCAAACCACGGTAAGCGCGTAATAAAGCCAAACCACCGCCGTCAACTTCGGTATTACCGTCATTAATAGCTTTTTTAGCTTCGTTCAGTACACCGTTGATGTAGGCTTTCTGCGCGTTAACCAAACGCTCAATGCGTGGTTTCAGTTCATAAAACTCATGCTCATCACCGCGAGGTATCGGACCAGATATAATTAAAGGTGTACGGGCATCGTCAATTAAAACGGAGTCAACCTCATCCACCATGGCATAATGTAACTTGCGTTGCACCAATTCTTCCGGGCTACGTGTCATATTGTCACGCAGGTAGTCGAAACCAAACTCGTTGTTGGTACCAAAAGTAATATCGGCCAGGTAAGCATTGCGGCGCTCTTCAGAATTTGGCTCGTGTTTATCAATACAATCAACAGATAAGCCGTGGAACTCATACAAAGGCCCCATCCACTCACTATCACGACGGGCCAGGTAATCATTCACCGTTACGATGTGTACACCCTGACCGGCCAGTGCGTTAAGATATGCAGGCAGCGTGGCTACCAGCGTTTTACCTTCACCAGTGGCCATTTCTGATATTTTACCCTGGTGCAGTACAATACCACCAATCAGCTGTACATCATAGTGTACCATATCCCAGGTAACCTCGTTACCGGCAGCAAGCCAGGTATTGTGGTGTATAGCCTGATCACCTTTGATGATCACGTTGTTTTTGTGTGCAGCCAATTCCCGGTCAAACTGGGTGGCAGTCACTTCAATAGTTTTATTACCGGCAAAGCGGCGGGCAGTTTCTTTAACAACCGCGAACGCTTCGGGCAGTATATTTAACAATATATCTTCCAGCTCTTTGTTGCGGTCTTTTTCCAGTTTATCCAACTGGGTATAAAGTTCAACCTTTTCGCTTACGTCCATATCCAGCTCATTCTCAGTGCGATCTTTAATAGCTTGTATTTCGCTATCAATACCAGAAAGGCCCTGGGCTATGGTTTCTTTAAAATCTATGGTTTTAGCTCTAAGCTCATCATTGCTGATGTTTGAGAGTTTTGCAAATTCAGCCTTAATTTTTTCAACTATAGGCTGTATTGCTTTTACATCCCGTTCTGATTTGCTTCCAAAAAGCTTACTGATAAAATCTAACATATTATTTTGATATGAACCAACAAACTCAACAATTGCGCCAAGGCAACTTACTGAGTCATATTGACAGGTAAAGTTACAAAAATGTTCATTAGTTCATGGGGTCATTAGTTCATTTGTGGAGGAAATCTGCTTAAAATGGCCCTTTTATAAATTTTGGCTGAAGCCTTTGGAACATGGCAATTTAACCGTTGGCTAAAGCCAAACGGCTATGAATGAAAAAAAATGGATCGTAATAAAGAATCTAATTCATTGCCGCCCCATTTATGGGACGGGTGAATAACAAAAAATGAGGCTTTAGCCAAAATTTACTTTGAATTTTCAAAAACAGCTCTCCCCTGTTCAACCATTGCTAAGACCAATGAACTACTGCCCCCATGAACTAATGAACCAACAACGCCAACACGTCTTCCTTATCTTTGGCCAACTGTACCTTAAGTTCATCCAACGAAGCGAATTTAATGTCGCCGCGTACATAATGCAGGAATTCCATCCTGATAGCCTGGTTATAGATATCCTGATCGAAATCAAAAATATTCACCTCAATGTTACGGGTGAGACCGTTTACCGTTGGCCGGCTGCCTATATAGGCCATGCCTTTGTACTGATTCCCCGCTACAGTTACCGTTACGGCAAAAATCCCATCGGCAGGGATAAGCTTATATTTTTCTTCAACCACGATATTGGCCGTTGGATAACCCAATTGCCTGCCAATCTGGTCGCCGCGGATTACGGTACCAGTGATAAAGAAAGGATAACCCAAAAAGGAATTAGCCAGTTCTATTTCGCCATTTAATAACGCGTTACGGATTCGGGTGGAGCTTATGGCTACCTCGTTGATGTCCTGCTCGGGGATTTCAATTACATCAAATCCGTAAACCGGACCAAGCCTTTGCAGATCTTCCAGGCCGCCCTGGCGATCTTTCCCAAAACGGTGATCATAACCGATCACAATTTTTTTGGTACCTATTTTATTCACCAGTACATCACGGATATAACTCTCGGCCGTCTGGTTCGAAAAATCTCTTGAAAATGGGGTGATGATCAGATGGTCGACACCCAACTCTTCCATCAACTCTGCTTTTTCGGCAATAGTGGTGATCAGTTTCAGGCTTTCATCCTCCGGCTGCAGTATCATACGCGGATGCGGAAAGAAGGTTAAAATCACCGTTTCGCCGTCAATGCTATCTGCTATTTCCTTTATCCCTGATATAATTTTACGGTGACCGATGTGTACCCCATCAAAGGTACCAATGGTAACCACCGCGTTTTTTACCGCTGTAAATTCGTCAATATGATTGTAAACCTTCATGATATGCGTAAAAACACAAAGTTAATTTTTTGACCGTTACTACTATAAAAGTCAGTTATTTTGACTTTGGGATGTAATTGTTTGATTTGTTTTATATCCTACAATACCCGCTTGTCATTTCGAACGAGGCACGAGGAGAAATCTTTTACGTGAGACTTGTCCATCGCAAAAGATTTCTCCCTCCGGTCGAAATGACAGGGCGATTATATCTCCGGCGCTCCGTCCCCAGTCTTTAGCTCCCTGATCATAGTTACCAGTTCCATTACCTCCCAGGCATCTGCTACCTGAAAATTGCCGCTGCGTGTACGCCTGAGCTTAGAAAGATAAGCCCCATTATTAAGCGCTGCCCCAAAATCATTTACCAACGAGCGGATATAGGTACCTTTGCTGCACACCACCCTGAAATCGACTTCGGGCAATTCGATGCGCGTTAGTTCAAACTCGGTGATGGTTACATTACGGAGGCGCAGTTCTACATCTTCGCCCCTGCGGGCTTTTTCGTACAGACGCTCGCCGTCAATTTTTATGGCCGAATGTGCCGGCGGATACTGTTGTATATCGCCGGTAAACTGCCTGCAGTTATTACGCAGCTGCTCTTCGGTAAGTTGGCTGATGTCAAATTTATTATCAGGTTCCGTTTCCATATCGTAGGACGGTGTGGTGGCGCCCAGTGTCATGGTTCCGGTATATTCCTTTTCTTCGGCCTGGAAAGTATCGATCTGTTTGGTCATTTTGCCGGTGCAAATGATCAGCAAGCCGGTAGCCAGCGGATCAAGCGTGCCTGCATGCCCCACTTTAAGCTTAAGCGGTTTAAATGAATTGCGAATTTTGCCCACCACATCAAAGCTTGTCCATTTGTAGGGTTTATTAACCAACAGCAGCTGTCCTTCGGCAAATTCCTGTATTTGAGTATATGTTTTTTTCAATGAATGCAATTAAAGCGGCAAAGGTAGGGAAATAGTATGGAATCGAAACCCGGGGCTAACCTGGGGTATTGCAAATCAGTGGTATTTTTTGTATCTTTAAGCTAACCACTCACCCGATTCTTCTTGTTTGAAAATCATAATCAGCTCTGTTTATGAACAAAACAAAAAGCGCAAAAAAGCTGACATAAATTCATTCATATAATTGAATATCAATCGTATGAATCTTTTTAAACTCTAAAAATCGTGTTGGAAATTTGTTAAAAAGTGTTAAAACAGATGGTTTTGAATGAATTTTCGAACATTTTTCACCTGATTTCACCCACATTTCGGACAGAAAAGTGTTAAAATAAAGGTTTAAAAAGTTTTCTTGAAACGGTAGCAGTTTGAATTTTATAAATTCCGGTTTTGAAACTCTACAGAATCTCCAAAGTATGCCCGCTTAAAATTAAACCGATAATAACCGCGCCAACAACAATACGGTACCAGCCAAATAATCTGAAACCTTTACGTTCCAGGAAAGTAATGAACGATTTAATGGCCAGCATAGCTACAATAAAGGCAATGATATTACCAATGATCAAAAATTTAAGCTGATCGCCGGTAAAAAGCGGCGTATGGGTTTTATGAAAATCCCAAACCTCTTTTAAAGTTGCGCCCAACATAGTGGGTACAGCTAAAAAGAAGGAAAACTCAGCCGCTGCAGTACGGGTTAGTTTCTGGCTCATACCACCAACTATAGTTGCAGCAGAACGGGACACACCCGGAATAACAGCCAGACACTGAAAAATACCGATTTTTAAAGCCGTAGGATAACTGATCTGCGCTTCTTCTTTAACCGTTGATTTATTGAACCACTTATCAACAAATAACAGAATCACACCGCCTATCAGCAAAGAAAAAGCTACAATAAGGGGGCTCTCTAAAAATTGATCAATGTGTTTTTTGAACAATACACCTACAATAACCGCAGGTATAACACCTACAACCAATTTGAAATAAAACCCTATAGAACGGAAAAATCTTTTGAAGTACAGAACAACTACCGACAGGATGGCTCCCAGCTGGATCACCACTTCAAATAGCTTTACAAAATCATCTTTACCAATACCCATGAAAGAGGAGGCAATAACCATATGTCCGGTTGATGATACCGGTAAAAACTCAGTCAGGCCTTCAATAATAGCCAGGACAATAACGTGGATGATATTCATTAGGGGTAGTTTGAGTTGGATTAGCTATTAGTTGGTTGCCGGCTTTTTTAATATAGCGAAAAAGCCCAGGGCAAATCCGGCTAATACAACAATAGGCGCTATTACAATTTTAGTGGTGCTGTAAATATCGGTGGTGCCTGCCATTAATACAAAACCAAAAGCTACTACAGCAACGCTGATGATGAGCAGCCTGTAATTGCTTTTATCAAATATAAACTGTACAGGTTCGGTGCTGGTTGTTTTTGATGCTGATTTAGCTGTCTGCGTTGTTTTTACAGTTGAAGCTGGTTTAGCTGATTGTGCCATATCTTTTTTAATGACTGAATTAGTGATTTATTGAATTAGTAGATTAGTCTTTTCGCAACCCGAAGATTTTGAATTTTGACTTTTCCATTTTGAATTACCTATATAGGTCGTATATTTTTAAACGTAAAAATTTATTAACTGCCAAAAAGGTACTGAAACCCGATATAAATATGCCCAGCCCAATTACTCCTAAAAACACGATACCAAATTCGGTGTAGTTTTGCAGGAAAACCAGATCGGGAATATTTCTGTAAGCCACATATAGTGTACCTACCAGTAAAATAATAGCTATCAATCCACCCAAAAGACCATGCCATATGCCATATAGCAAAAACGGTTTGCGGATAAAGCTTTTGGTAGCCCCAACCAGCTGCATAGATTTGATCAGGAAGCGCTGCGAATAAATAGCCAAACGAATGGTATTATTGATCAGCGCTACCGACAACACCACAAATATGCCCGCAAAAATCAGAATAATTAAACTGATAGACGTTACGTTCTGATTCATCTGATCAACCAGCGATTGTTGGTATTTAACTTCTTTAATCAGCGGATTTTTAAGTAGCTCAGCCTTGAATTTTTCAATGTCTTTGTTATTGGTATAATCGGCTTTCAGATAAACGTCTATAGATTGCGATAGTGGATTATAGCCCAAAAACTTCACAAAATCTTCGCCCAGGTCTTTTTGAAGGTTGCGCGCAGCCAGTTCTTTGCTTACATATTGAGTTTGTTTCACCATGACGTTGCTTTCCAGTTGCTTTTGCAGCTGTAGCACATCGGTTTCATGCGCGGCATCGTCAACAAAAATATTCAATACTATATTTTCTTTTACATAGCGTGAAATATTATTGGCATATACCAAAAACAGGCCTAACAACCCTACCATTAACAATACCATAGCTATACCAAATACGGTAGATATGTATATCGTTTTTGTTTTTTTTGCTGACGCGCTTGCTTCAAATTCTTCCATGTCTTAGATATAAGACGTGAGATTTGAGATATGAGATAAAAGACAGCTAATTTTTGAAGCTCATCTCCTATCTAACGTCCCACATCTCACCCCTGTGTTTGTGCGAAATTAACAAACCTGCTTTAAAGGTAAAATTTTATTAGTTATAAATATGGTTTATTAACCGGTTACACCCATAGTTTTAACATTTATTAACGTCTGTCGCTTACAAATTAAACAAAAACCGACCTCCCGTTGTTCTATTTGGTATGACAAAGCCAGCAAACTCACCCAACAAGCCTTCGCCTGCTGATACACCAACCAAAAGGCCAAATGATAATGGCGGCAAAAGCAAAGTGCGCCAAGAAGATAAGCAATACCACGCTGATAAGCCGCATGGTGGCGACATCGCCAAAAAACATGAAAAAGAAGAGCAACCTGTTGAACCAATAAAGACGGCGCCGAAAAAATAATGGGTTATACGTGATACGTTTTATGTGAAACGTAATCCAATTCGAGTAAAATGAAATGCGCCACTTACCTGGCTATCCCTGCCGAGTTAAACTGCAGGTCATACAATTTGCGATAGTGACCGTTCTCTATCTTGAGGAGTTCCTGATGGGTGCCGCTTTCCATAATTTCACCATGATCAAGCACAATAATGCGATCGGCGTTTTGTATAGTAGATAGGCGGTGAGCTATCACAATAGCAGTACGCCCCTGCATAAGTTTGTTGATGGCATTCTGGATCAGCATTTCAGTTTCGGTATCCACCGATGAGGTAGCTTCGTCCAAAACTAAAATAGCGGGATTGTACACCAATGCCCGGATAAAAGATATTAACTGCGATTGCCCTGCCGAAAGTGTCGATCCTCTTTCCATTACATTATAGTCGTATCCGCCGGGCAAACGCTCAATAAATTCATGTGCGCCAACATCTTTCGCAGCAGCGATGATCTGCTCGCGGGTGATGGATTGATTATTCAGACTGATGTTATTGGCAATAGTATCGGTAAATAAAAACACATCCTGTATCACGGTAGCAATCTGCGAGCGTAAAAACTCTACCTGATAATCGCGAAGGTCATGCCCGTCAACTTTTACACTGCCAGCACCAATTTCATAAAAACGGTTCAGAATATTAATGGTTGATGATTTACCAGCGCCGGTTGCACCTACCAAAGCCAGCGTTTCGCCTGGTTTAATATGAAAATTGATATCTTTTAAAACCCAGTTCTCTTCGTTATAGGCAAACCATACCTTGCTGAACTCAATGTCGCCTTGCAGCCGTCCGGTGTTAATCTGGCCGGTATCCACCGCTACCTCATCGGTGTCCAATACTTTAAATATCCTGTCGGCACCTACCATACCCATTTGCAGGGTGTTGAATTTATCGGCCAGTTGACGTATCGGCCTGAACAACATATTGAGCAATACAATAAAACTGGTGATAACACCAGGCGTGATACCACCCGCTCTTGCCGAAATAGCAGCAAGCTGACTATCAGATAACATCCTTTTACAACCGTACCATACCAGCAGCCCCATACAAATGGCAAACAGAATTTCAACTACCGGAAAAAATATAGAGTAATACCAGTTGGAGCGAATATTGGCATCGCGATATTTCAGGTTAACCTCTTTAAATTTCCTCATCTCCTGATCTTCGCGGGCAAACAGTTGAATAATACTGATACCTGAAATATGTTCGGCCAGGAAAGTATTCAAACGGGCAACCTGTGTACGTACTTCCTGAAAAGACGATTTAATTGCCTCCTTAAAAACATAAGTTGAAGCAAACAGGAATGGCATCGGAATCAGCGTAATGAGCGCCAGTTTCCAATCTTCGTATAACATAAAGCCGATTACCGCAAATACCAGCAGCATATCGCCCATGATTGAGATTAAACCTTCCGAAAAAATATCGGCGATGGTTTCCAGATCCGATACGGTACGGGTGATAAGCATGCCAATAGGCGTACGGTCAAAATATTTAAGGCGTAAACTGGTAATGTGATTAAAAATATCAATCCGCAGGTCGCGGATAACGGATTGGCCCAAGGCGTTGGTTAAGTAGGTTTGATAATACTGGGCTATGGTGAGTACGATGAGCTGTATTATCATCAGCACAACCATAAAAATCAACCCATCATAATTATCATTCAGGATATCGTTATCCAGCGTGTGCTGTATCAGGATAGGTTGCAGCAATGCGCCAGCCGCCAGGAAAATGGTTAAAAATGCCGAAATTACAAATGTGCTGTTATACGGCTTTACATAGTGCATCACCCGTTTTAACAGTTTCCAATCAAGCGCTTTTCCGGTTACTTCCGACATAGTATCGAGTAGTTAGTATCAAGTATCAAGACCTTAGCTTAGCAAATATCGAATAAAAACAGATCAATTTTGTTTGTAGATTGCAACATCGTGGTTATAAAGACAAAAAATCGCGCAGCTTAATACTAACTACCTGATACTAAAAACGGATATTTCACCTCTGTTAAATACAAGCCACAGGCAGGTACACTTGTACCGGCATTTGAGCGGTTTTTGCTTTCAATAATAACACGCACCGCTTCGGGTTCTATTTCGTGCTTGCCTACCATCATAAGTGTACCCACAATAGCCCGCACCATATTGCGCAAAAACCTGTCTGCCGAAATATGGAAAACGATACCCTTTTCTGTTTCTACCCATTCGGCCCGGGTTATTTTACAATTATTGGTTTTAACCTGTGTATTTGATTTACTGAAACAGCTAAAATCCGTATACTCCATAATAATTGTCGCAGCCTGGTTCATCAAAAGTATATCCGGCTCATCGCGTACCATCCACGAATAACCATGCAAAAACGGATCTTTATGGAAATGAATATGGTATTGATAAGAACGCTGCGTCGCATCAAAACGTGCATGTGCATCTTCATGAACCGGGATAATATTTTTTATAGCGATATCGGCAGGGAGAAGAGAGTTAAGGCCACGTATTTTTTGTCCATAATCCAGAGTCGATAGTCCATGGCTATTGATCTCCCCATCGTCTACGGTCAATGGACTATGGCCTGTAACATCAAAATGCGCAAAAAACTCACGGGCATGTACACCCGTATCTGTACGGCCGCAACCTGTAGTTTCAATAGGTTGACGCCAAATGGTGGCCATGGCCTTATTTAATAATTCCTGTACACTTACAGCATTTTGCTGTATTTGCCAGCCATGATACTTGGTACCATCGTAAGCCAGTTCAATAAAATAACGTTGTTTAGCGGTCACCTGGCAAAGGTAATAATATGTGGGGACAGGCAAGGACATTCATTATTTGGTCAAAGCAAAAAATACATCAACAGTAAAAAATAAAACAACCATCGCCGGGGTATTATGCAGATATATTTTTCATATTTTTATGGTATAACATAACTTCTATTTATTTAATCTTCAAACATTTATTCCAATGAAAAAATTTAAAGCTCTTTTATGTCTGCCATTATTGAGTATGGTATTACTGTTTAGTTCATTTTCATCAAAGACGCACCAAAGTACTGCTCTCCCTTTGATAAGAAACTATGCATGGTATACCCCTTCGGGGCAATTCGTTGCCTGGAGCACCTTGATAAATACAGAAGTAGTTACCGGGGGCGATCTTGACCCTACTAATGGAACGTTGATTTCGGAAGGCTATACCGATGGAGGCCCGGGAGAGTCGCCGGTTGGGGCGGTCGTTTATAAAATATACTCGCACCCATAATGTAAACGCCCCAACAATGGGGCGTTTTTATTTTGATCTAACATAATTCAATAACCCAGTCGTTAAAAAATATGACACAATAAAAATGCCATATGGCAATAGTTAAAACAATTATATTTGCCCTTATAATTTTTTAATATCATGCTGCAACGTATTCAAAGCATTTACCTGTTGTTTGCCAGCCTTGTGCTGTTCGCGCTTTTCTTTTTTCCTTTAGCTCATAATGTTTATGTTTCCGGCAAACCAGTCACTATTATGGTTACCGGCATATTTCAGGATATAAACGGCGCCCAGCAAAGCACAGAATCTTTTACGGCACTTACTGCTATAACCGCCATTGCGGCCTTGCTACCATTGGTCATTATCTTCTTATATAAAAACCGTAAACAACAAATAGCCATTTGCTACAGCGCTATACTGGTATTAATTGGATATAGCTTTTGGATGGCCCAAACGGTTAAGAAAGCAGTGGGCAGTGTACAACTTGATACCCATACTATGGGGATAGGGTTATTCCTTACCTCACTTAGTATCGTATTATTGATATTGGCAGCTAAAAGTATACAGCGCGACGAAAAACTGGTCAAATCTGCGGATAGATTAAGATAGTTTTTGGGGAACAAGGATTTTGGGAGCAGGGAGCAAAGATTTTTCTTTCTTTTGTCTTTACTACAAAATCTTTATTCCTTGCTCCTCTTGCCCTTATTCTAAAAGTCCTTATTCCTTCTAAGAATAGTCAAAACTTCCTTTTTTGAACGGCAATTTAAAAAAGGCGGTTACCACATTGGCTATATGCTTTAGACGATATCTCAGGTTCTTTTTAACTTTCGCCATGCCTTGTGCTTCCAGGTTCATTGGCGGAGTTTTGATGGTACCCGTTTGAGATGATGTAGGCTGCGGTGTCGGACGTTTCTCCACTACTACAATCGAGTCATAATAATGCACAGAATTTACCGAACGGGTAAATGAGCTAACCGGCAGCGATTTTTCGACAGAATGATAAGCGTTTAACTGATCAATAAAGTTTTTAGAGTATTCAATAAAGCTGCCACGCCTTTTATGCCCACCGCCATATTTTAGCCAATATGAGGTATGCACATCTTCGCACAGGTATACACCATCGGGTTTTACATGATCAAAAAGTTCTTCGTATGATACAATTTGCTGTAGCATGGTATGCCCGCCATCGTCAATTAAAATATCAATGGGTGGAATTTCCTGCTTTACCTGCCTTAAAAACTTACGGTCTGTTTGTGAACCTATCAGTACTTTAATATTTTCTTCCTCAACCGCTTTACAGGCCGGGTTAATATCCATCCCGTAAATTTTTGCTTTATCACCAAAATAGCTTTTCCACATTTGCAAACTGCCACCGTGCAGGGTGCCAATTTCCAATATCACAATTTCCTTACCACGGTATTTACTAAAATGCCGCTCATAAACATCAAAATAATGAGCCCATTTATATATTACCCGCTTATCATTTTTATTAAAATATAACTCCAGATCGTTCATTTCAGCTTAATTAACGGCTTTAAACCTACATAAAAAAAATCGACTGCCAAATTGAAATTCAATTCACATATCAGCATATAACAACACCCCGCCTTAACCCTCAAATTATCAAAAAGTTATGACATTTTTAAAAATAAAATTTACTCTTGTATTTGAAATATATAATTTCTATCTTTGCGCCCGATTTGGCGATGTTGCCAAATTCGTTATTTTAATTCATGAACCCATTTATTCAACTGGGAATCCGTCATGATATTGTTAATGCCATCTCTGAGTTAGGGTTTGAAAACCCAACGCCAATCCAGGAACAGTCAATTCCGGTATTGTTAACAGGCAGCAACGATTTTGTCGGATTAGCCCAAACCGGGACCGGTAAGACTGCTGCCTTTGGCCTACCATTATTAGAGCTGTTGGATTTCGAAGAAAATCATCCACAGGCACTTGTTTTATGCCCAACACGTGAACTTTGTTTACAGATCACGAACGACATTAAAAATTACGCCAAGCAAATGAACAACGTACACGTTGTTGCTGTGTATGGTGGTGCAAGTATTTCTGATCAGTTACGCCAGATTAAACGTGGCGTACAGATTGTAGTGGCCACACCAGGCCGCATGCTTGATATCATCAACCGCAAGGCGATAGATTTTTCGCAGGTAAAATACGTAGTATTGGATGAAGCTGATGAAATGCTCAATATGGGCTTTCAGGAAGACATTGATAATATCTTATCTACCACGCCCGACGAGAAAAAAACCTGGCTGTTCTCAGCCACTATGCCTGCCGAAGTTAGGCGGATCGCCAAAAAATACATGGAGAATCCGTTTGAGCTTACTATGGGCACCAAAAACACCGGTAATGCCAATATCGAGCACGAGTACTATATAGTACGTGCCCGTGACAAGTATGCCGCGTTTAAACGTATTGTTGATTTTAACCCCGATATTTTTGGTATTGTTTTTTGCCGTACCAAAATCGAGACCCAGGATATTGCAGAAGCGCTGATCAAAGACGGTTACAATGCCGATTCTTTACACGGCGACTTGTCGCAACAACAACGTGACAAGGTGATGAAACGTTACCGTGAGCGTAACCTGCAGCTATTAATAGCTACAGACGTTGCCGCCCGTGGTATCGACGTTAATGATGTTACCCACGTAATCAACTATTCGTTACCAGACGAAATTGAGAACTACACCCACCGTAGCGGTCGTACAGCCCGTGCAGGTAAAACCGGCGTATCTATCTCTATCGTTAACGGCAAAGAATTAGGTAAAATACGTCAGATTGAGCGTGTTATAGGTAAAAAGTTTTCAAAAGCCGAAATCCCTACAGGTTTTGACGTTTGCGAAAAACAACTGTTCTCTATTGTACATAAAGTACATAACGTTACTGTTAACGACGAACAGATTGAACAATACCTGCCACGCATCATCGAAGAATTTAAAGATGTAAGCAAAGAGGAGTTTATCAAGCGTTTTGCATCCATTGAGTTTAACCGCTTCCTGGATTATTACAAAAACGCTCCGGATTTGAATGCAAGCGTTGAAGAAGGTCGTCGTTTTGAAGATCGTGGTGAACGCCCTTCAGGTGGCAAATCAGCTTACACCCGTTTATTTATAAACTTAGGTTCTGTTGATGAATTTAACCGCGGCGATTTGCTGGGTTACATTTGCAACACTACCAAAATAAGCGGCCGTACCGTTGGTAAAATTGATGTAAAAGGTGTTTATTCATTTTTCGAAGTTCCGCATGAGGATGTAGAAAAAGTGATGACCGCTTATAAAGAAATAGAATACAAAGGCCGTCCGGTTAGGATAGAAATATCTGGCGAAGGCACCAGCGATAATCGCAGCAGCGGCGGTGGATACCGTGGCGGTGGCGAACGCCGTGAAGGTGGATATCGTGGTGGCGAGCGTCGCGAAGGTGGCGGTTACCGTGGTGGCGAACGTCGTGAAGGCGGTGGCTACCGTGGTGGCGAAAGAAGCAACTCTGGTGGTGGTTTCCGTGATTTCTCTGGCAAAAGCCGTGAAGATCGTCCGGAACGTCGCAGAAGATTCTAATTTAAAGAATCAAGAGATTAGAATCAGGACAGAAAGCCATAAACAATGGTGATTTTGTCTTGATTCTTGACTCTTACTTCTTGAGTCTAAAAAAGAAAATAGTTTTTCATGTAGCTTCTCTGGTAAAGAAGCATTAGTTTTAGTTTAGTTTTGTTAACAAAGCCTTCAGTTGCATCCGCAACATGAAGGCTTTTGTTTTAGCGGCTAAACTCAACCACGTCAGAATCCGGGTAAAACAGGGTGAGCTTATGATCATCCAGATTTTTGATCAGGAATTTGGAAAATGGCCTGCTACCTTGATAGGAAGTAAAGATGGTATCATTCGTTACAAAATAATCTTCAGTGACGGGTTTGCCATCGTCCATTGTAAATCCCTTATCGGTTATTTCAAGCTTGGTTTCACCATCTTTTGATTGCCATTTGCCTACCAGTTTTTTATTAACCTGGTGCTCAGGAGCCCTGTTACAGGCCAAAACCAATAGCATCAATCCAACTGTCGGGATCAATAAAGCTTTATGTTTCATATTTAGTTTTTATGCCTCTGGCCCGCGCAGCCGGGTTTTATTATTTTTTCTCAGCCGGTTTATCTTTCAATCTAGCTTTGCTAATATAAACGTGCTTGCCCTTTTTGTTGACATAGAAATATTTCGAATTTTTGTCAATATAAATGGTTTGTCCACTCGGGCCCACCTTATCAGCATATTTTTTATCAGCCACTGTAGCCGCACCTTTAGATGCAATTTCGGCGGTTTTATGACCAACCGATGTAGCAACCTTGCCTGTTTTATCGCCAACCTTTTTAAAAAAGCTGGTATCTTTTTTTGTTTTGGTTTGTGAAAAAGCTGGTGATATCACAAATGTTCCAGCAGCAAGCAAGACAACTTTAAGTAAATTTTTCATAAGGGATTTTAATTAAGTTATTACTAATATAATAAAATAATCAACTCAATTTTTCGGCCAAATTATTCATTTCCAATACCGGGGGGCTTTTCTTATATAAAATGGCATAAACAGCATTGCATATAGGCATATCTACGTTGTACTGTTTATTCACCTCTTGTAGGCAATTTACTGCATAATATCCTTCGGCTATCATATTCATTTCCAGTTGGGCCGATTTTACCGTATATCCTTTACCTATCATATTGCCAAAGGTACGGTTGCGGCTAAATTGCGAGTAAGCAGTCACCAGCAGATCGCCCAGGTAAGCCGACTCTTTGATATCTCTATTGATAGGGTGCACCGCATCAACAAAGCGCTCCAGTTCCCTTATCGCATTTGATATGAGCACCGCCTGAAAATTATCGCCATAACCCACACCATGACAAATACCACTGGCAATGGCATATACATTTTTTAACACCGCACCATACTCCGTACCATATATATCATCAGATACAATGGTTTTGATATACCGGGTATTGATCATCCCGGCAAATTCGGCAGCCAGCTCGGTATCTCCAGAGGCTATAGTGAGGTAAGAGAGCTTTTCAAGGGCTACTTCTTCAGCATGACATGGGCCGCTGATCACCATAAAATCATCAAACGAAACGCCCATCTTCCGGTTTAAAAACTCACCAATGATCAGATTTTCATCGGGCACTATCCCCTTTATGGCCGACACTACTTTTTTCCCGGCCAGGTCGGCTGGCGTTATCCCGGTCAGGGCATCTTTTAAAAATGCCGCTGGTACATTAAGTAAAATAATATCCGCATGCTGTATAATCTCTTTTAGGTTTACCGAGATATTTTGTTTTGGCAATTTAATCTCAACCGAACTTAAATAATGCGGATTGTGCCCAAATTTATGCAGATGTTCAACCGCCTGCGCATTCCGCATCCACCAAAAAATTTCCTTTTCTGTAGTATTATCAGCCAGCATTTTAATATTGGCTGTAGCCCAGCTCCCTCCGCCAACAACCGCGATCTTCTTTTTATTTTTTTGCATTAAATGGTATTGCCAGGTTTTAATTGACAAAGCAAATTAATGAAAAATTGAGGTAAAAGGAGAAAGGATCTTGGGAGCAAAGATTTTGGGAACAAGGAGCAAGGACTTTTGGAGCAAAGACGGATCCAGGCAAAACCCCTGAACAAGCTGTCTATTTTGTTACAAAAGTGGGTTTACATGGTTTACACTTTTTATGATTAAAATTGATTTAAATATTTGAAAATCAATACATTAAATAGATTTTACTACAAAATAGTGTAAACCCACATTTTGTAGAGTTTAATATCCTCAGAATCCCCTGCGAGAGACCCTGAGGGTACTGTAATTTTAGTCCCCCATATGTCATTTCGACGAACAGCAACAGACAGCGTAAAGGCGTGAGGAAAAATCTTCTGCGCAACGTAAAGCTTCAATTGCAAAATGTAGAAGATTTCTCTTTGTACCTCGTTCGAAATGACAACTTCCGGGTACAGGGCATAAGAGCCTCCGGGGTACCGCAGCTGCAAATTATTTATCCTTATTCCAAAAATCCTTGCTCCTTGTTCCCAAAATCTTTGTTCCTACAAATCCTTACTCCAAAAATCTTTGTTCCTTGCTCCGTAAATAGTTAAGTTTGTTTTATACCCTATATCTATGGATCCATCAGCCAGAGAAACATTTAACCGGCATTTTACAGCAGAAAAATACGAGGCCTTCTTAACCCACCTCAATGATGGCCTGCCCAATCCTGTACCCTTCCGTGTAGCCGAAACACCGGTTTTCCTGACCGATAACTTTCGCGATAAACTGGTGGCAGCAGGTAACAGCATTATCGATACTATTCTGCAACCTGGGTTTAAGGACCTTACCGAACGATCTATCCCTGATAAATGGCGTTTGCCGAATGAAAATGACCATCCTCATTTCATCGCTCTTGATTTTGGTATTTGCAAGGATGCGGGTGGGCACATAGTTCCTAAGCTGATCGAATTGCAGGGCTTTCCCTCCTTGTATGGTTTTCAGGTTCATTTAGGTAATACCTACCGTGACGTTTTTAATATCGATACCAATAAAACCATCTACTTTAACGGGCTTACTGAACAATCCTATCTTGAGCTCCTCCAAAAAACCATCCTCGGCCCCTACCAGCCAGATGAAGTGGTATTGATGGATGTAAATGCCCCTGAACAAAAAACCGCGGTTGATTTTTATGTCACCCAACGATACCTGGGCATTCCTGTTGTTTCGTTAAGCGATCTGCAACAACAGGGCGATCAGCTTTTTTACGAGGCTAATGGAGAGAAAAAACGCATCAGGCGTATTTACAACCGACTGATATTTGATGAGATAGATGGTGATGATGATATTTTTAACCAAGTAGTTGACATACGCCAACCACTTGATGTGGAGTGGATAACCCATCCAAATTGGTTTTACCGCATCAGTAAGTTTACCATGCCCTACCTGCATGGAGATCATATCCCTAAAACACAATTTCTGCATGAGGTAACTCCAATACCTGCCCATCTGGAGAATTATGTGCTTAAGCCACTCTTCTCCTTTGCCGGCCAAGGCGTGATCATTGATGTTACCGCAGAGGATATTAAAAACATTACTGATCCCGAAAACTGGATATTACAGCAAAAAGTAAATTATGAACCGGTAATACAAGCGCCCGATGGTGGGGTAAAGGCAGAAATACGCTTATTGTACTTATGGCCCAACGAAGATACCCGGCCTACACTGGCCATTAACCTGGCCAGATTAAGCCGTGGTAAGATGATAGGCGTGCGTTATAACAAAGATTTTGACTGGGTGGGCGGAACAATTGCACTTCAACAACGTTAAACTTTATACTAATTGCAACGTCTATACGTATAATAGGGTATATATTAAAAATGTAGTATTTTTGTGACATGAATATTCAAACCATTATAGTAATTATTCTTTTTGCCGGTGCAGTTTTTTACATCAGCCGTATGCTGTATAAAAGCCTGACCGCAAAAAAGGGATGTGGTGGTAATTGTAAATGCGGTGTTGATTTTTCTGGTATAGAACCGGGCAAAACAAATAAATAACGCAATACCCATTCATTAAATCTTCATTTGTAACCCGTACTTTTAAATTTAGAAGTAAACTCACTTAATGTCTTCAAATAAGCAAGTTTTTCAAGCCGATTCACCAGGTAGATGGAATAAATTCAAGTGGCTCAGCCGCATACTTCTTGCAGTACTCATCATTGGGATCATAGCCGTAATAGTTACCATCAAGTCAACCTATTACCCCGATCTGCCAAATCTGAACCCGGCCCCGAAAAAAATGTCGAAAGAAGAACTTGACCAGTTAAAGAGGTCAACCAAGTTCAAGTACTTCAATATACAAAAGTCAGAGATCGAGGCCATGGAGCGGACACGACGTTTGCACCAGCTTAAACACCCCAATAATAAAGATCGTATTAACGCGGCATTTTATCTGGCCTGGGACCCACAAGCCTATAACTCATTGATCACCAACCTGGGGCACCTGGATATGGTTGTAAGTGAGGGTTTTTCTATAGCGCCTAAAGTAGATACCGTAATTTCTAAAATTGACACGGGTCTTATCCGCATCAATAAAAAGTTTAACAAACCGGTGCTCATCATGTTATCCAACTACGTTAATAAAGATAACGTAAGCGGTGGTTTTGATACTAAGGATGTTGAACGGATCATTAAAAGCAAGAGGCTCCGCACTGAATTTATCAACAGCATTATCCGTAGCCTTACTAAGTACAAATTCCAGGGTATCAATATTGATTTTAATGAGATTAAAAATCGAAACAGCAAAGAATACCTTACCTTTTTACAGGATTTGTATAAAGCCCTGCATGCCAAAAACCTGCTGGTAACCCAAAATGTGGTGCCCGATGATGAAGCTTATGACCTGGTAAAGCTGCAGCATTACAACGATTTCTTGTTTGTGATGGCTATTGATGAGCATTATGATGCCACCAATGCCGGCGACCTGTCAAACCAGCATTGGGTTGAACAAATATTAGATAACGTTTGCAGCCAGGTACCCAGCGAAAAGGTTATTTTAACTTTTGCTGCAGGAGGTTATGACTGGCCCGAAAAGAGCGTTGGCCATGCTATAGGTTATCAGCAAGCTATCAGTACCGCGCAGGAGAAACAAAGTAAGATCATTTTTGATCCCCTGTCTGCCAACCTGCATTTTAGTTATGTTGATCAGGGTGGGCTTCCACACACCATTTATTTTACAGATGCGGCCACCAATTTTAATGTGATCCGCATGGCCGATGACTGGGCAACCGGAGGTGTGGCTTTGTGGCGCCTGGGGTCTGAAGATCCGCGCTTATGGTCATATTTTCAGAAAAACCTTTCGATCGACTCCTTAAGAAAAACAGGCATCGATTTGAAAAAATTAACCACAGTAGGCTTAAACAACAGGGTGAATGTTGATTATGATGGTGAAGGTGAAGTATTGGATCTCATCACTACCCCTACTACCGGCCAGATAGACGTAAAGCTGGATACCAACAAATTTACCATCACCAATCAGCAATATATTAAACTACCTACCAAATACGTGATACGCCGTTACGGCTACGCACCCAAAAAAGTAGTTTTAACTTTTGACGATGGACCTGATCCGGATTTTACTCCGCGCATTTTAGATATTCTTAAAAAAGAAAATGTACCGGCTGCCTTCTTTGTGGTGGGCTCCATGGCCGAAAAGAACATGCAACTGGTTCGGCGCGAGTATGAAGAAGGCTATGAGATTGGTAACCATACATTTTTCCACCCCGATATTTCGACAATAAGTCTTGACCGTGTTATTTTGGAGCTTAACTCCACCCGTAAGCTTATTGAGTCTATAACCGGGCGAAGCACCATCCTGTTCAGACCGCCGTTTAATGCCGATGCCGAACCGCAAACACTGGCCGAGGTTATCCCGGTTGCAGAAAGCCGCAGGCAAAGTTATATTACTATTGGCGAATCTATTGATCCCTGGGACTGGCAGCCTGGTGTAACAGCCGATAGCATAATTGCCCGCACCATCAGGCAAAGAAATGCCGGATCAATGATATTGCTGCATGATGCAGGTGGTGATACCCGCGAGGAAACGGTAAAGGCATTACCCGAAATTATCCACTACTTTAAATCGCATGGTTACCAGTTTACCACCATTGCCGATGTATTGGGCAAAACCAAGGCCGATCTGATGCCGCCTATTCCAAACGATCCGCATACAGGGATCCTGGGGCCGGTATATGATGTTGCCGTACACGGTTATTACTATATTAACTGGATATTGATCTATATATTTTTATCAGCTATTTTCCTGGCTATTGGTCGTATAGTTTTAATTGGCATACTGGCGGTAAGGCAACATGGCGAAAATAAAAAGATGATTAAAGCACGCGGTGACAATTTCCCATTGCCACCGGTAAGCATCATTGTACCAGCTTACAACGAGGAGGTAAATGCTGTTGCTACCATACAAAGTTTATTAAAAACAGAGTACCCCGCATTCGAGATCATTTTTGTGGATGATGGGTCAAAGGATAAAACATTTGAGGTGGTTACCTCGGCTTATGCCAATAACCCACTCGTTAAAATATTAACCAAACCAAACGGAGGTAAAGCATCGGCCCTTAACTTTGGTATTACCCATGCGCAAAGCGACTTTGTGGTTTGTATTGATGCCGATACCCAGCTGAAAACTGATGCCATTTATCATCTAATGACCTATTTTACTGATGAAGAAATAGGCGCGGTGGCCGGTACGGTAAAAGTAGGTAACGAAACCAATATCATTACCCGCTGGCAATCTATCGAGTATATTACGGCACAAAATATGGATCGCCGGGCATTTGATCTCATCAACAGTATTACCGTAGTACCGGGTGCTATTGGCGCGTTCCGCAAGTCGGCCATATTTAAAGCGGGAGGCTTTACTTATGATACCCTTGCAGAGGATTGCGATCTAACCATGCGCATACTAAAACAAGGTTATATTGTAAAAAACTGTGCCGAAGCGATTGCCTATACCGAAGCGCCTGAAACCATCAACATGCTGTTGAAACAACGTTTCCGCTGGAGCTTTGGCGTAATACAAAGCTTCTGGAAAAACCGGGATGCGCTGTTTAACAAAAAGTACAAATTTTTCGGAATGGTGGGCATGCCTAACATCCTCATTTTCCAGATCATATTGCCTTTATTTTCACCATTGGCAGATTTGATGATGATTTTTGCCCTCTTTGGTGCCAAGCCCGAAAAAATGCTATTCTACTATGTGGCGTTTGTCTTGATAGATTTTATTGTGAGCATTATCGCCTTCCGCATGGAAAAAGAGGATTACAAAAAGCTCATTTACATTATTCCGCAGCGTTTCATGTGGCGCCAGCTAATGTATTATGTGCTGTTTAAATCTATCAGAAAAGCCTTAAAGGGCGAACTTAGCGGCTGGGGTGTACTCAAACGTACCGGCAACGTGAAGGTTGAAAAAGAAAAGGAAAACCAGATTTAAAAGTATATTTATTCAAAGCGTCATTGCTTCGTTCCTCAGCAATGACGCTTTTGTTAAAACTTGTTCATACAAATCCTCATAAAGCCAATTGAGTTTATAGATATGCTCAATTGCGCTATTAAATGCGTTAAAAATTAAACGATATTGGTCGGTACCAATTTTTGACCAATGACCAATAAGATCTCCTGCGTACTTATTTCGTGGATCCAATTCCTATTCATTATATGTTTTAGCTTTTTTGTATCAACAACGCAGGCCCAGGACAAAGGCGATGAGGACAAAACAATGGCCAACAACGTTAAAACACGCGATCAAAAGGCTATTGATGAAGCGGTGAATGGCTGGTGGCCGGCATCTATGAAAACACGTGACAGCCGGATAGCCTGGTGGCGCGATGCCCGTTTTGGCATGTTTATACACTGGGGCATATACTCTTTACCTGCCGGCGAATGGGAAGGTAAAAATACCGGTGGCTACGCCGAACATCTGATGCGTAAGGCAAAAATACCACGTTCAGCTTATCTGGAACTGGCCCACCGGTTTGATCCTGTAAAATTTAATGCCGATAAATGGGTTCGGGCAGCTAAGTATGCCGGCATGCGATATCTGATCATTACAGCCAAACACCATGATGGTTTTGCCATGTACAATTCGCAGGTTTCTGACTACAATATAGTGAAACAAACCGCCTGGAAACATGATCCCATGGTTGATCTGGCTGCGGCCTGTAAAAAGTATGGTCTTAAATTCGGCTTTTATTATTCACATGCTTTTGATTGGGAGCACCCTGATGCTCCGGGTAACGATTGGGATTATCAGAACCCCGGTGGCGATTTGAATTTGTTTGGGGGTCGCGACTGGTATGATCTGCACCCGGAATTATTGCCCAAAGCAGTAAATTATGTAGATAAAAAGGCTATCCCACAGATAAAAGAACTCATCACCAAATATCATCCGGATATCCTGTGGTTTGATACACCGCAAAAACTCCCTCTATCAGAAAACATCCGCATCCTGAAAGCTATCCGGGAAACCGCCCCTAATATAGTGGTAAATGGAAGGCTGGCCCGGGGCAGTGGTAATTTACAAATGGGCGATTATAAAAACACCGGCGATCGCCCGGCAGAGTTTTTCCCGGCAACCGGCGACTGGGAAGCTATTCCAACTACCAATGAATCATACGGCTATTCAAAATTTGACAAGAGCCATAAACCGGTCAGCTTTTTTATTCGTTTACTGGCCAAAGCAGCATCGCGCGGAGGTAATCTTTTAATGAATATAGGCCCCATGGGCAATGGTGAGTTTGCACCTGAGGACACTGCTATTTTACAAGGCATAGGTAGATGGATGAGCAAAAATTCAGCAAGCATTTATCAAACTACCAAAACTCCTTTACCATATCAAAGCTGGGGCGTATCTACCCGGAAAAATAATTTACTGTATTTGCATGTATTTAACTGGCCAAAAGATGGTAAGCTTATAGTGGGTGGTTTAAAAAGCACGGTTAATAAAGTATGGCAACTGGCCAATAAAAAAGAGTTAAAATTTAATAGGATCAATCCTTTGGATATAGCTATCCATTTACCTGATCAGGCCCCAGATACCAGCAATACGGTTCTGGTAATGGAAACCACAGGGCAAATAGAAACCGATACCGTACGCCTGTTAGCAAGTCATGAAACAATCAATCGCTTACTGGCATTTGATGCCCGCCTGGAGGGCAAAGGCTTTAGTTTTGGTGATGGAAAAACCAGCAGTTATTATGTAGAAGGTTGGAAAAACACCAATCAATCTGTAAACTGGGATTTCAGATTAATTGAGCCTGCAAGCTATAAAGTTATCTTAAAATATGTGGCGGATACTGTTGACGAAGGCACTTATGAGTTAAGTGCTGGTCGTTTTAAAGTACAGGGCTCTATTAACGCCCTACCCAAAGGCACTCTGGTTAAAGAACAAGCATTGGGAACTGTGCCCCTTGAACCGGGCACATACAGCCTAAGCATTTCACCGGTTGAAATAAAGAAAACCGGCTTAATGAAAATATTAGAGGTACAGTTGATCCCGGTGAGTAAACCTTAATCGCGCTCGATAAGACAAACCGCGTAGGCTACTACACCTTCCTCGCGACCGATAAAACCCATTTGTTCGTTAGTGGTTGCTTTAATGGATATATCCTCTTCGCTGATGGACGCGGCTTCGGCAATATAGGTTTTCATGGCCGGTATATGCGGGTTTATCTTTGGGGCCTCCAGGCACACCATTGCATCGATATTACCAATGCTAAAGCCCTTTTCTTTGATCAGCGCTACTACATGCTGTAACAGCACCAGGCTGCTGATCCCTTTCCAGCGGTTGTCGGTATTGGAGAAATGAAAACCGATATCGCGTAAATTCGCAGCACCCAGTAAGGCATCGCAAATAGCATGTAATAACACATCAGCGTCTGAATGGCCATAAGCACCGGAATGGTGCTCTAATTTGACGCCGCCTAAAACAAAGGGGTGCTGTTCTTTTAACTGATGTACATCAAACCCAAAACCTACTTTTATCTTACCCATTATCTTCTGCCCACATTTGTTATACCACCAAAATTTGCCGATAAGGTAAAGCGCAGTGTATTAGCCAAAGGACTATTTTGCTGACTGGCTGCCAGGTACGAGAAATCGAAATTAAAAATATTATATTTCATACCTAAGCCGAGGGTCAGATAGTGCCTGTCGCCTTTGTCGGGGTTTTCATAAAAATATCCGGCCCTGACAGCAAATTGATGGTTATACCAGTATTCCACACCCGGCGAAAAGCTGATCTCTTTCAGCTCCTCACTAAAGCCGCCCGGGGCATCACCAAATGACTGAAAAATACCCGCAGGTACAGATACATCATCATCATGACCTTTGATGATATTCCCGTTGGCATCACGTATAGGAGGCGTCGGCACTAATAATTTATTGATATCAAAGGTGGCGGTTAGTTCATTGGTTTCATCAAGCTCCCATGTATTGGCCACACCTAATTTTAAGTTGGTAGGTAAAAAGTATTTCGGCCCAACATCACTGTAGCTGATTTTGGTACCAATATTAGAGATGTGTGCGCCAAAGGCAAAAAGGTTATTTTCACCATAAGGCTTTTTGTAAAACAACGACACATCCGCAGCAACTGCATTACCAGGTTTGTTAACCTGGCCCGATCCCTGCGCAAAAGATATACTTGATATGCTTGAACGTATATAACGCATCGTTAATCCCAGGGAAAGGTTTTCACCAAACTTACGGGCAAATGAGGCATCTATCGAAAATTCATTGGGGGTATACGTACCCAGGTCATTTGACTGATCATCCGTTAATTGTACCGAACCATAATTAAAATAGCGCATAGATGCTCCTATGGTATTACGATCATTTAATTTATGCGCATAACTCAGGTATGAAAGACTGATATCGGGCACCAAATGCCTTAACCATGGGCTGTACGATAATGAAAGCGCATCATTACTCTCCAGAAATGCGAGTTTAGATGGATTCCAGAAATTCGCGTTAACATCCGGTGAAATAGCCACACCGGCATCGCCCATGGCACCCGAACGCGAATCGGGGGAAATATTTAAAAAAGGAACCTGCACAGGTATCGCTTTGATATTGCTACCATCAGTACTTGTACCTACAGGCGTTTGTGCAATAGCCGAAACCGGCAGCAAAAAGAGCACGGAATAAACAAAATAGCGAAAGGTAGAAAACTTCATTGGGTGCAATTTAGCTTTAATAATTTAATTCATATACAGGTACGCCCAAAATTTACTTAGCATTTTTAAAGAACTATTGCAATAATTGCTCAATCAAAAAAAGCAAACCAGTGCAACTAATTTCAACAAATTTTCGTTCAAATGCCTGATAATAGTTTGAATTATTTTGAATAATGGTTTATGCTCAATAGCATTATATCCATTTTTTTCTAAATTTACCCTATAATATAACCGTAAAAATATGAAAATACTTTTTACTAAAACTGCTTTCGTGCTGTTGGCTGTAAGTGCCGTGGTAAGCAGCTGCAGTAAACATCACGAAACTTCGCAAAAAACCGGGATCACTTATAACGACAAAACCAATGGTGGTTATGTGCGGTTCAGGCAAACCCATCCCTCACCGGGACCGGGTTTGGTACCCATTGAAGGTGGTACTTTTGTGATGGGCGGCAGCGCAGACCAGGATGTTGCTTATGACTATAACAACGTAAAACGCAGGGTAACCGTTCCGTCATTTTATATGGATGAAACGGAAGTATCAAACCAGGATTGGCTTGATTACCTGCACTGGACGGCTATTACCTTTCCAAATGACCGGGAGTTATATTATGATGCTTTGCCCGATACCTTAGTATGGCGTAAACCACTATCATACAATGAACCTTACGTAGATAACTACCTGCGTCACCCTGCATTTCAGGACTATCCTGTGGTAGGTGTAACCTGGGATCAGGCACAAGATTATTGCCAATGGCGTACCGACCGTACCAACGAAAACATCCTGCGTGAAACTGGAAGAATGGTAGCCTGGAAGGATTTGAATGGTGGTAAAAATGGGCAACCAGCTGCCTCAGCACAACCTTTCAATACTGATATTTATTTGAACGGTCAAATGAAAGGCCCTGGTGTTGATGGTAAAAAAATGGTACCAGATCTGAGTCCTAACGCACAAGCAGGTACCGGTAAAGGTGGTAAACCTGTTAGACCTGTACGTATGGAGGATGGCATATTGAAACAAGGTTACCGCTTACCTTCAGAAGCCGAATGGGAATACGCAGCACTGGCTCTAGCCGGAAACACTCAATTTGAAAATATTGATGATGGAAAAATGTATCCATGGAATGGCTTAGGCGTACGCTCGGCCAAGAGCAAGACCCGTGGTTTAATATTGGCTAACTTTAAACGTGGCGCTGGCGACAATGCCGGTGTTGGTGGTTATTTGAATGATAAGGCCGATATTACCGCGCCTGTACGTTCATATGCACCAAACGATTTTGGGTTGTATAACATGGCTGGTAACGTAAACGAATGGGTTGCTGACACCTACCGTCAAACCTCATTTGAAGAGTTTGATGATTTTAACCCTTTCCGTGGTAACGAATATTCCAACAAACGTTTAGCCGACCCATCAAAGGGCCTGTACGCCAAAGACAAATATGGCCGCCCGATCAAAGATCCGGCAAAAGCCAACAAAAAATTAAAATATAGTGAGCTTTTAGCTTTACAAGGACAACGCGCCGATTCCGCTAACGCCACTGCAGCTACTCCTGCAAATGCGGTTCCGGCAAACGGTAATACAGCTAATGCCAATGCTCTGCTTGCTACTAAAAATTCTGGAAAAGCATTTAATCCCGATCTGAGAGGTGTGCAAGACACGGTTAACCTTGCCTTATACGGAAATACCACCCTGGTTAATAACCGTTCAAAAGTTTACAAAGGCGGTTCGTGGAATGATATGGCCTATTGGTTAAATCCGGCTACACGCCGCTTTATGGATCAGGATGAATCCAGTGCCGAGGTTGGCTTCCGCTGCGCGATGACACTGGTTGGCGCCCCTGAAATTTACCCTAATGGCAAACCCCATTATGGAGTTAAAAAAGCTAAAACTTTCAAATCAAAATAAAGTATCATTATTACTTCGTAAATAAAACAAGCCGTTCAGTAATTGAGCGGCTTGTTTTGTTTACAACTTATCTTTTCTTTGAACAACGCCAAGATTTATACCGAAGCTCCTTTCTTTATAAATCCAGGCGATGTATTTAGTTTACTATATATAGTATTTTTAATATGATAAAGCTTGCTAATGCTTCTTTAAGCTTGTTCTTTTCAGGTATCCTTAAATAATAATATTATTTCCTTTTGCAGCAAAAAAGCCCCTGCCATTTATAAAAGGCAGGGGCTTTTATTATACCAATCAGGCTAATTAATAGCCATCATTTTGTTTAAGGTTCTTGTTGGCATTTATCTCATCGCGAGGTATCGGGAATACTAACCTTGGTGAGTTATAATCCAGCCCATTAACTTTTTTCAACAAACGCTTGGCATCATGCAAAAAGAAACCACCTTCAAAAGCAAGCTCCAATCGCCTTTCTTTTAAAATATCATCAATTGTAACGGAAGATAGCGCAGCTAGTCCTGCACGGGTCCTGATCACATTGATATCATCAACAGGCGCCGCTCCGGTTGAGGTGCTCAGGCGAAAATTTGCTTCGGCGCGAATAAGGTATAACTCCGCTAAACGTATTACATGAACGTTACCATACAAATTATCAAATTTGTCAACCTGCAATGAGCCGCCGGAATCTTCATTGTATACAGCCAAACGTCCGTCACCTTCTTCAAATTCAGTAAGGAAACTTGATTTAAGGGAAATATCTCCACGACCTCCGTAGTCAGAAGAAGCATAAAACGTATTCAGATCATTTGTACCTTGCTGAGCAGTTACCTGTATGGCAAAAATATCTTCCGTTGTATTATCAACATGAACAGCATTTTGATTAGGGAAAGGAAACTCATCGGCATAGTTTGCAACCAAACTATATTTTCCGCCGCTGATAACCTTTGTTGCTTCTGTAACAGCCTTTGCATATTGCCCCTGTTGTAAATATATTCTTGCAAGTATGGCCGAAGCAGCATAAGTATTAGCATAAAATGAAACCGAAGTAGTAAGCTTGGTCTCGGCATCGGTAAGATCGGATATAGCCTGGGCATAAACCTGTGCTACAGTTGATCGTGGTGGATAGGAATCAGCGCCGATAACCGTTGTTGGGTTTAACACAATAGGCACCGCTAAATTAACATTAGGGTCACCATCGTTCCATGCTCTGCCAAACAAACGCGCCATATCAAAATACATCAGCCCTCTTAAAAACTTAGCCTGTCCTTCGTAGGAATTCTTATTGGCTGCGGTTGCTTTATCCAGATTGGACAGTACATAATTAGCCTGATTATTTACCCTGTAAGCATCTAACCAGTAAGTCTCAACATAAGCATTATTTATGGTGAGCCTCTGATTTACCATTTGTGTAAGATCCTGAAATGTACCGGCCCAGTCAACTACATCTTGACTGGCCATCAGATCGGGCATTAAAAACACATCTCCTCCATAGATATATGATAATCCGGCCCGGTTATAGGCACCAATCAGTGTGCTCTGTACATCTTTATCAGTTGTGATGGCTCCGGTAGCGTCTATCTGGTCGTGAGGCTTTAAATCCAACTGTTTTTTACAAGCCGTTAACGCTGTAATGGCGGAAACAACTGTAATAATTTTTATATATGATCTCAATCTTTTCATTTCTACAATTATTAAATATTACAATCCTACGTTTACACCAAAAGTAATTGTACGGGGTTGCGGAGCCGAGTAAAAGTCAACCCCCAGGTTAATATTGCTTGCCTGATAGTCGGAGTTTACTTCCGGATCCCAGCCTTTATATTTGGTTATCAGGAACAGGTTGTATGCATTAACAAACACCCTTGCTCTATCTAATTTAATTTTTGATAACACACTTTTTGGTACATTATATCCTAAAGCCACTGCTTTACAACGTACATATGAACCACCCGTTACATATCGGCTTGATGGGCTTGTTCCATTTGAATAAAATAACCGTGGTTCTGGCACATTAGTAATATCACCCGGCTTATCCCAATATTTTAACTGATCGATAGTTTGGTTATCAAAACCATTACTACCATTTGCACTCATATACTGACCGGCACTATTGTAAATTTTATTGCCAAAAGCTCCCTGGAAAGTAACAGCCAAATCAAAACCCGCATAGGTAAAGGTATTGGTAATACCGCCAGTAAAAGACGGAGTTGGATTACCCAAAACAACCGGAGAGGCCTGGTTGTAATTATTTGTTGTACTTCGATCGATGATTTTACCGCTGGCATCCTTGGTGTTCTTATAATACAAAGCATCGCCATTGGCTGGGTCTACACCGGCATATTCGGGTCCATAAAATACACCTATCTGTTGTCCTTCAATTACCCTGTTCAAATCGTTGGTTCCAATGATCAGCCCTTTTACATCGGTAACTACGTTTTTATTGTAAGCCAGGTTAAAGGCGGTTGTCCATTTAAATTTGCCAACAAAATTATCTGATGATAATGTTATCTCGTAACCCCGGTTATATAATTTACCCAAGTTTTGTGTCTGCGTGGCAATGCCCAGTGTTTGTGGTACGTTTACGTCAAGCAAAAGGTCACGGGTATTTTTATTGTAATAATCAAACGTAGCATTTAAACGGTTATTAAGAAACCCAACCTCTAAACCAACATCCAGTTGTGCAGTGGTTTCCCATTTAAGGTTAGGATTTGCTAATTGGTAAAAGCGCTGCCCCGGTACGCCATTATAACCTGCGTCGCCATAAAATAAACCAAGTGCGGCATAATTACCAATTTCCCCATTACCAGTTAAACCATAGCTGCCTTTCAATTTCAGATTACTGAAGATCTTGGAATCTTTTAAGAAATCCTCCTGGGTTAATACCCAACCCGCAGAAGCCGCCGGGAAATAACCATAACGATTGTTTGAGCTAAATCTGGATGATCCCTGGGCAGTGGCACTTACAGACAACAGATACTTGCTCTTGTATGCATAGTTGGCCCGGGCAAAATAGGATACAAAGCTATACTCCGCCCGCTTTGAATAACCTCCTGCTTTTACGGCAGCATCAATAATTTGCTTATATGAATCAGAAGGAAATTGTTGACCTTGTATATCATTACCAGTGTTATCATAATACTCATAACTGGTACCTACTGTTGCATCTAAGGTATTATCCGCACCAAAGCTATCTTTATAAGTAAAATAATTGTTCACTGTAAAATGCGATACAGTGGTTTGGGTATTTTCACCAAAACCATTTGGCTGACTGGTGTTTCTTGCAGTGGCCGAACCTGAATACGAATCTTCATTCTGGTTAGTCTGGTCTATACCAAACTCTGATCGGAATGCAAGTTTTTTAATAATTTGCCAGTTTCCGTATACGTTACCTAATGTTCTGTAAACATTGGTGTGGAAATAGGCATTATCAACATTGATCAAAGGATTATAATAAAGTGGGTAATTACCTGATTGACCCGGAGGCGTGCCGCTTATTAAACCACTTCTGGGGTCAATGACAGGTGTAATTGGGGATAGTGCAACAATTTGCAGTGGAGTACCAAACGAGTTATCATTATCAACACGTTTATTTAAGGTATGCATAAAGCTCAGATTCATACCCACATCCAGGTTTTTATACACTTTAGTATTCAGGTTTAAACGACCAGACATCCTGGTGAAATTATTGCCTTGAACTATACCTGTTTGATCAAGGTATTGACCACCAATGTAGTAAGTTGTTTTTTCGTTACCTCCGGATATGTTCAGGTCATACTGCGATTGAGGAGCGTGTTGAAACGCCTGTTTTTCCCAATCGGTATTTGTTTTGCCCCAATCTGTGCTTCCTGCCGCATATCGGGTAAACCTGCCTTCGGCAAATGCCTTTTCAGCAGCAATAGCATCTTCAACCGTAGCATAACTGGGGTTATCAGGATCCTGGCTTGCAAAATCCTGTTTGCCCGCACCAACAGCCGCACGTTCTATCAAAGCCAGCCATTGAGTAGAATTTAGAAACTGACGGTGCCTTGACGGGTTACTTGTACCCCATTGTGCTGTGAAGTTAACCTTGGCATCGCCGGCTTTGCCCTTTTTGGTAGTAATGAGCAATACACCATTTGATGCCCGTGCACCATATATTGCGGTAGCCGACGCGTCTTTTAAAACCTGAACGGATTCAACATCATTAAAGTTGATATCCGCAAGAGGATCTGTTCCTGCTGTTGTGGTGGAAATATCATTACTTGTGGTAACAATACCATCAATTACTACCAGGGGCTGTGTACCTGCCGATATTGATGCAGTACCACGGATGCTTATCTTTATTCCTTGTCCAAGCTTTCCATTATTAGCCTGGATATTTACACCTGCCGCTTTACCCTGTATGGCTTGCTCCAGTGTAGTTACCGGGGTGTTTTGTATCTCTTTTGATGATACAGTAGCTATAGATCCGGTTATGGCTTGTCTTTGTTGTGAGCCATAACCTACTACAACCACTTCAGTAAGTTGTTTTGCATCAGACTCCATCTGTACATTCAATGGTTTTCCATTGATAGAAAGTTCGGTTTCTTTAAAACCCAGAAATCTGAAAACCAGCACCTTTGCATTAGCTGGAACCGAGAGATTAAACGTTCCGTTTACACCAGTTTGAGTACCTGTTCCCGAAGCACCCTTCACGGTTACACTTACCCCTGGTAAGGGTGAACCGTCTTTCTGATCTGTTACCTTGCCTGTAATAACACGGCTTTGTGCTAAACCAAATGTAATACAAGAAAATAACAACAAAATTGTTAGTAAATTTTTCTTCATATAGTCAGTATTAAGTTATGAAAAGTAAGCTAATAAAATTTACAGACAAAAACAATAAAAGCGTCATGAAAACGTTATGGCAATTTCAATTTATGCTAAATAATGCCTAAAAAGTAAGTGAATTCGTTAAAACCTGAGCAGATTTTCGCTTTTTAATCTTATCGCCTATCAAGGTAAAACGCTGAACGCCAGAGCTGTCTTAGAGGACCTTTATTTCGCTCTTCCTATCGTTGTTCGGGTTATTTAAACCTATCAGACAATACATCAAATTAGCCTTTGGCGGCTACAGAATAAGTATCGATATTAGAAGTATTATATAGTAATAGTTGTTCTTCAGGAAACAACTTATTATAAAGATATCATTATTATCATCAATAACAATAATATAAAAATACCCGATTGGGTACTTTATTGAGTAAATATATACTGAATAAGATTTGCGCCCATTTTGAGCGCTTTTAAGCGGGCTTCCTGCGTATCGCCGGCATAGGTGCCATAATCTTCCCAGCCATTACCTAAATCGCACTCATAGGTATAAAAGCATACTAGTCGACCTTTGTAAATAAGCCCGAAACCTTGCGCCCGTTTTCCATCATGCTCATGAATTTTAGGCAAGCCATTTGGAAAGGGGTATTTTTGATGATAGATGGGGTGATTAACCGGCAATTCAACAAAATCAAGCTCCGGGAAAACCTTCTTCATTTGCGGGCGGATAAATTTATCGAAACCATAATTATCGTCGATATGCAGAAAGCCGCCCCCTGTTAAATACTTGCGCAGATTTTGAGCTTCCTGATCGGTAAATATCACGTTGCCATGCCCAGTCATAAAGGTAAAGGGGTAATTAAACAAAGAAGCGCTGCCTACTTCCACTACATCGTCATCAGCCTCAAAATTCGTTTTTAAATTTTCGTTGCAAAATTTGATCAGGTTGGGCAGTGCAGTACGATCGCCGTACCAGTCGCCGCCACCGTTATATTTAAGCCGCGCTATTTTATATGCTGGATTATTAAAACTACTCATGAGTATGATGGCAGTAAAAGCAACGATAAAAATTTTGGCTATTTTCATACACGGTTTAAAAAGTTCACCTCAAAACAGGCTTCCAATGCTGCCGTTTCTGTACGCAGGCGACTTTCACCTAAAGTTATGGGTTTAAAACCGTTTTGCAAAGCGCTTTCAATTTCGACAGGTGCAAAATCACCTTCCGGACCTATCAATATCAGGTAGCGGCCCTGTAGCTGCAAATCATTACGCAAACTAAGTTTGTCGCCGGGTTCGCAGTGAGCTATAAACTTTTGCCCATCAAACTGGCGTGCCAGCAGCTCATTTAGTTTCACAGGCTCATTCAAAACCGGGTGGTAGGCTTTAATAGATTGTTTTATGGCCGCTGTAATGATCTTATGAAGCCGATCAACTTTTGCTTCCTTACGTTCTGACCGCTGACTGATGATCAGTGAGATTTCATCAATGCCAATCTCGGTAGCTTTTTCCAGAAACCATTCCAGCCGCTCAATATTTTTGGTAGGTGCAACTGCTAAATGCAGATAATGATTACGCTTGTTATAACTTTCGGTAACAGAGGTGATTTGCAGTATGGTACGCTTAGGATGAGCATCCTGTATCACCGCGGTGTAAAAGCCGCCTCGGCCATCAATCAGTTGTACTTCACTGCCAACTTCCAGCCGTAATACGCGGATAGCGTGCTTACTTTCTTCTTCACTAAGAAAATATTGGGGATGAGTGGGTTCTATATCGGGTGTATAAAAAAGCTGCATTTTGGAGTATCAAGTAGTTAGTATCAAGTATCACGACAACTCTAAATATTCAAGTATCACGAAAAAATCTTGATACTTGATGCCAGCTACTTGATACCGTTTTAATACTAATGTAAATCTACCGCATCTTCTTCATTTATCAGCAATTCTAATTTAACTGATTCAATGTTTTGGTCTGATTTACGAAGCACGGTGATGTTATACCCGTTTGATTCTTTTTGTTCGCCTACGTCAGGTATCTTGCCAAATATATCTCCCAACCAGCCTGATACGGTATCAAAGTCACCATCTTCCGGCAAATCATGCGGCAGGTGCTCGTTTACGTCATATATAGGAGCAAGCGCATTTACGATAAATTCGCGGTCATTTACTTTTTCAACAATAGGTTTTTCTTCATCGTACTCATCCTGTATCTCACCTACCAGTTCTTCTACAATATCCTCCAGCGTAACCATACCTGCAGTACCGCCAAATTCATCAAGCACAATAGCTATCTGGATGCGCTTTTGTTGCAGCTCGGCCATCAGATCATTGATCTTCTTGGTTTCAGGAATAAAATAGGGCTTGCGGATAATATTTTTTAATACGATTTCTTCGTTGCGGGCTAATAACGGTAAAATATCCTTGGCATGTACAATTCCAATGATTTTATCGATCACATCATCATAAACAGGCATACGTGAATACCCTTCGGTAATGATCATATCGAGCAACTCTTCTTTGGTCGAACTGATGTCAATGCCTGATATTTTTGTACGGGGTACCATGATGTTTTTAACCACACGCTCGTTAAAATCAAATACGTTCTGAATCAGTTCGTGCTCATTGGAATCCAAAGCTCCCGATTCCTTACCCTGCTCAAGCAGATATTGTAACTCTTCGGAGCTGTGATGCGCCTCTCCACCTTCTAAGGTATTAATACCTAAAAGCCTCAAAATAAAATTAGCGAACCCATTTAACAGCCATATCAAAGGTTTGAAAAACACAAAGAAAAATCTAAGCGGAAGAGAAACCGTAAGCACCGTACGTACCGATTTTTGAATAGCTATTGATTTGGGAGCAAGCTCGCCAAACACTATATGCAATACGGTAATAAAGGTAAAGGCTAAAATATGGCTTGCCGTAATAAAGCCACCGGAGAGCGTTATCCCGATGGCCATAAAGCCTCTGATCACAATGTTGGTGGCCACCTCTTCTCCCACAACACCCAACGCCAGCGATGCTATGGTAATACCTAACTGCGTTGCCGCCAGGTACCCATCAAGGTTATGCAGTATACCACGCGCAACCTTAGCAACGCCGCTTCCTGATTTGGCCTTTATTTCAATTTGCGAACCCCGCACCCTAACCATGGCAAACTCTGCGGCTACAAAAAAACCGTTGAGCAAAACCAGCAACACGGTTGCAATTAAATAAAAAGTACTTATTTCGTAATGCGCGGGGTCCATGTATTAATTATTGCGTGACAGGAAAAGTAGTTTTATACAATTCCAAACTTTCTTGTATCACCTTATGTGCATAACGAACACCAAGCAAATGCTCAATGGTTACGTTTTTACCTTCCAGTTTCTTGTAATCTTTAAAGAAACGAACGATCTCTGTCATAGCATGCGGAGGGAGTTCATTCAGGTCGTTGATATAGTTTACAGACATATCATTTTTGGCTACCGCAATAATCTTGTCATCCTGCTCGCCATTATCAACCATGTGCATCACACCTACAACTTTGGCTTCGATGATAGACATTGGGAAAACGTCAATAGAGCATAATACCAGAATATCCAACGGATCCTTATCGTCACAATAAGTTTGCGGGATAAAACCATAATTTGCCGGATACATTACCGACGAAAATAAAACACGATCAAGCTTTAATAAACCTGAATCTTTATCAATTTCATATTTTGCTTTTGAACCTTTTGGAATCTCGATGATTGCATTAACAACTTCAGGGATATTTTCGCCAGGAGAAACCTGGTGCCAGGGGTGTTGTGTACTCATTTAGTATATTCTATTTATATTATTTATTTTCTTTTGCTTCTAACACTTTCTTTCTTACATAAGCTACAATTAGGGGGATAGAAGTAGCTATGATCAATCCTAAAACAATGTATTGCAGATAATCTTTTAGCTGCGGAAAACGTTTCCCCAGAAAAAAGCCGCTTAGGGTAAATGCGCATACCCAGGTTACACTGCCTATAAAGTTAAATAAAGTAAACCTCTTTATATCAACCTTTACCACACCTGCAAATATAGGGGCAAATGTTCTAACTATAGGGAAAAATCTACCTAAAATCAATGCCATGCCGCCGTACTTGTTATAAAAATCGCTGGCCAGGGTTACGTACCGTTTCTTAAAAAACAAGGAATCGTTTTTATTAAACAATACCGGTCCCGTTCGGTAACCGAACCAATAGCCGGCAAAATTACCTAATACCCCGGCACCAATAAGCGATAAAACCAATGTGGATATAGTTACATCAACCTTTCCTGCCGAGCATAGCAGGCCTGCCATAAAAAGCAGATAATCTCCTGGTAAAAAAAAACCAAAAAATAAGCCGGTTTCAGCAAACACAACAATAAGCAAGAGATAAAAGCCCCCCCTGCTTATAATGGATTGAGCGTCCGTTAAATTTTGAAGGTATTCCCAAAAACTTTCCATTCACTATATCTGTAAAACTACAAATATTAAATCAATTTGCAGTTATCCAGTTATTGATTAAATGAACCTGGCAATAAAATCAGGGTAAACACCGATAAGGATAGTTACCAGTGCCGAGATGATGAACACTACTTTATAATAAGCAGGTACCACCAGTTCGGTACGATCTGCCGTGCGGAAGTACATAGCAATAATAACCCTGAAGTAATAAAAAATGCTAATGATGGCATTTACTACGGCTATAATAACCAACCAAACATGGTATTTGGCCAACGCTCCGGAGAACATGAAGAACTTACCCATAAAGCCCGCGGTAAGCGGTATACCTGCCAAAGAAAGCATCGCTATGGTTAATACAAATGCCAGGAATGGGTTGCTTTTAGCCAAACCATTAAAGCTTTCAAAGTTGTCGCTGCCGCTTTGTTGCTGAACCAGTATCAAACTGCCGAAAGCAATGATTGAAGCGATAGAATATGCGGTTGCGTAAATAAACACCGAGTTAGCTGAACCCGCCCCTAAAGCTACGATAGCAAAAAGCAGGTAGCCTGCATGCGAGATACTCGAAAAAGCCAGCATACGTTTAAAACTTTGCTGATACAGCGCGGTGATATTACCTATAAACAAGGTAATAATAGTGATAACCAATATGACCGGCACCCAAAAATCAGACAATGGTGCGAAGCAGGCCGAAAACAGGCGTAGGAAAGCTGCAAAGCCTGCGGTTTTAACTACGGTTGACATGAACGCGGTAATCAGCGTTGGTGCACCTTCGTATACATCCGGTGTCCAGAAGTGAAAAGGGGCAGCGCCTACTTTAAAGCAAAGACCTACAATGATAAGCACTATGCCGGTATAAAACATGGGGTCGGCATGCGGATGGGCCAAAACCCAGTCGCGGATAACTTCCAGGCTAAATGAACCTGTTGTACCGTACAATAACGTGATACCAAACAACAGGAAGCCTGTTGAAAAAGCACCCATTAAAAAATATTTTAAAGCAGCTTCGTTTGATGCAAAATCGCTTTTTTTGATACCCGCCAGAATATATAAACTAACTGACATGATCTCGATACCAATAAACAGCATCACCAGGTTGTAGAAAGATACCATCACAATGATACCGGCCAGTGAAAACAGGATAATAGCATAGTACTCTGCCACATGTTTGCTGATCTTATCAAAATATCCTTTTGACAGCATCAGGATAAGTATAGTGGCAATAATAGTGATGCCTGAAAATGCGATAGAGAAATTATCAAACATCATCATACCGCTGTATATAGGCAGGGCAACATTGTTCCATTGGGCAATAGCTAAACCTAGGGCTGCCAGCAAACCAATAATAGTAACCGGTAATAATGATTTTGTAGCCTTATACAAGCCGAGGTACAAAAGCACTATAGGTAAAACAGATATGATGATTAAAGTATTCATTTTATATTTTAAAAGCTACGTAAGGTTATCTTCTTATACAGCGTTTGTTATTAGTAATGTTTATTTAATTGTTGTATTAAATTATGAACGGCCGCCTCTGATATGTGCATGACAGGATGCGGATAAACACCTATTGCGATGATGAGCACGCAAATAATGCCTAAGGTCAATTTTTCAGATCCGGTGATATCGGTAAAAGTAGCGGTTAGTTCGTTGGTTTCGCCTTGCATTACATTTTTGTACATACGCAGCATATATACCGCTCCAAAAATAATGGTTAAACCTGCAACTGCAGCCAGTGCAATATTGAAATAATGATATGCACTGTATTCAAACACGCCGTTCAACAGTAAAAATTCACCCACAAAACCATTGGTTAAAGGTAACCCCACTGTACCCAGTACTATAATTAAAAAGGCAATAGAAAACTGTGGCGCAACTTTGGCAATACCACCAAGCTGGCTGATATCGCGGGTATTTAGCCTCCGGCTAATGATATCCCAGATCAGGAACATACCTACCACATTGATACCATGGTTAAGCATCTGGATCATGGCGCCCTGAACACCTACTTCTGTCCAGGCAAATATACCCGCAGCAATAAGGCCAACGTGTGCTATGGACGAATAAGCCACCAAACGTTTGCCGTCTTTTTGATTAAAGGCAATCAGCGAAGCATATATAATACCGATTACTGCCAGTATCATAACCAGTGCCTGCCAATGTATAAAACCAAGCGGGGCATTTGGTATTAACCAACGGATAACGCCATAGATACCCATCTTCAGCATAATACCAGATAACAACATAGTACCTGCTGTCGGAGCTTCGGTATAAGTATCCGGTTGCCACGTATGGAACGGAAATAAAGGCATTTTAATAGCGAAGGCCAGGAAAAACGCCCAGAACACCAATGACTGATGTTTGGCATCTAATCCGATACGGTAAAACTCATGAATATCATAATTTTTGCCTGGCGATTGCAGGTACAGGTAAATGATACCTACCAGCATAAATAACGAACCGGCAAACGTGTATATGAAAAATTTAATGGTAATGCGGATGCGGTTTTCGCCACCCCACAGGGCACATATAAAATAGATCGGGATCAATGCTGCTTCCCAGCCTACATAAAACAAAAATCCATCTAAAGCGGTAAATACAACCAACAGACCCGCTTGCATAAATAATATCAAACCATAAAAAGCACCCTCATTATTGTACTTGTGCTGGTAGGTTGATAAAACAATAAGCGGAACCAGCAGCGTGGTCAACAATACCATCACCATGCTGATACCATCGATACCCGCGCTAAAGTAAATACCAAATTTAGGAATCCACGGTACGTCAATGGCAAATTGGGTAGTTGCATCTGGTATAAACTTGCTTAAAAATAAGCCGGCAATTACCAGTTCGGCAACTGAGAAAAATAATGCAGCGTGTTTAGCAGTACCATTTTTTAATAAGGCTACTATAACTGCGGCTACTACTGGTAAAAATATTAATATACTAACGGTCATGTTATATGGTAAACGCTTATCGTTTATATTTTAGTTAATCCAAATATGCTATACGCCAATACAGCAATAATTCCAAGTACCATGATAAATATGTAGAAACCTACGTTACCGGTTTGCAGTAAACGCAAACCCTTACTGGTTTCGATAGTACCCTTGCCTAATCCGTTCACCAAACCATCAATGCCCAGGCGCTCCACCACGTTATAAAAGAAAGTGGACAGAAAATCCAAAGGCTTGCGGATGATCATATCATAAAGCTCATCGATATAAAATTTGTTATAAGACAGACTGGTTAATGCAGGACGCTCTTCGGTATCTGCTACCGGTATACTGCCGCCTTTTGCATATTTTAAATAAGCATAGATCAGCGCCACCAGGGCTACCAGTACCGATGTGCCCATCAATATAAATTCTGTGTTGGCCTGTAAATGATGTTCGCCCAGAACAGCATTTGATTTCTCGAACACTGGTGCCAGGAAATGCTCCAGCTCATGATGACCGCCTAAAACTTCTGGGACACCAATCATACCACCAATCATGGAAAGAATGGCTAGCACAATTAATGGAATAGTCATAGTTGCCGGCGACTCATGTACATGGTGTTCCTGCTCATGCGTACCACGGAACTTTCCGTAGAAAGTAAGATACAACATCCGGAACATATAGAATGAAGTCAGCATAGCGGTAAATACACCAATTACATAAAATGTGGTACTATGAGCGTAAGCATGGGCCAGAATTTCGTCTTTTGAAAAGAAACCCGAGAACGGCGGGATACCTGCAATGGCAATAGTACCTATCAGCATGGTAGCAAAGGTTACTTTGATCTTACCTTTTAAGCCACCCATTTTGCGCATGTCCTGCTCGCCACTCATCGCATGGATCACCGAGCCTGCGCCCAGGAACAATAATGCTTTGAAGAAAGCGTGTGTTAACACGTGGAAGAAAGCGCCTGTGTAAGCGCCTACACCCAAACCTAAAAACATGTATCCTAATTGCGATACGGTTGAATAAGCCAGTACCTTTTTAATATCTGTTTGTGTTAAGGCGATTAATGCGGCAAACAAGGCTGTTGCCAAACCAATGATGGCCACCAGCTCCATGGTAAACGGAGACATGGAGTAAAAAATATTAGAACGGGCTATCATGTAGATACCTGCTGTAACCATAGTAGCCGCGTGTATCAGTGCAGATACCGGGGTTGGGCCGGCCATTGCATCGGGCAACCAGGTAAATAATGGTAATTGTGCAGATTTACCAACAGCACCTACAAAAAGCAGCAAAGTTATAGCCGTTAAAGGTACCGCCTGACTGGCAGTTAAAGTAGCAGCTTTAGGGAATATGACAGCAAAATCGATGCTGCCAAAAATGTGTATGATCAAAAATATACCCAACAAAAAGCCCAGATCACCTATGCGGTTCATGACAAAAGCCTTCTTAGCTGCATCAGCATAACTTGGGTTAGTATACCAGAAACCGATAAGCAGGTAGGAGCATAAACCTACACCTTCCCAGCCAATAAACATGATGAGGTAATTTGAACCCATCACCAGTAAAAGCATAAAGAAAACGAACAGGTTCAGGTAAGCAAAGAATTTACCGAAGCCGTTATCATCGTGCATATAGCCTATCGAATACAAGTGGATGAGGAAACCAACACCTGTAATGATCAGCAACATGATAGCACTTAACTGATCAACCAGGAACGCGAAAGGTATTTTAAGCGAAGCAACAGTGATCCAGTCGAAATAAGTAACATTAATAGGATGCCCGCTTGATTTGATCTGAAAGAAAACTGCCAGGCTCAAACCAAAAGATACCAGTACCAGCAGGCTGCCAATAAAGCCAATTACGTTTTTTGATAATGAATTGCGGCCAAGTCCGTTAATAATAAAACCGGCTAACGGTAATATAGGAATAAGCCAGATGTATTGATTCATAAGCCCCCTCTAAATCTCCCCCTGAAGGGTGAGACTTTTAGTTTTTTATTGTTTTATTTATATGCCTTCCTTTCAGAAGGTGTTAATTAGTTATTCGCTTTTTTAACCCTCCCCCTTCAGGGGGCCGGGGGGCTCTACCATTTCAGCCTGTTCAGCACGTTGATATCAATCGAATTGGTATTGCGGTATATCATCACAATGATGGCTAAACCTACCGCTACTTCTGCGGCAGCCAATGCCATAATAAAGAACACGAAAACCTGTCCGCTGGCATCACCACGATAAACTGAGAAAGCAGTAAGCAACAGGTTAACCGCATTAAGCATCAGCTCAACCGACATAAATATCACGATAGCGTTACGGCGTATTAATACCCCCATTACTCCTATCGAAAAAATGATGGCGCTTAATAATATGTAATGATTAAGCGGTACCGCGTGCATGGTATTTGTTAAACTTTCCATTATGATGCAGTTTTAGGGTCTTTAGTAGCCAGTAAAACAGCGCCCACCATTGCCGTTAACAGCAATACCGAGGCCACTTCAAATGGCAGTAAAAATTCATTAAACAATACTTTACCCAGGTTTTTCACCAGGCCCAGATCGGGATTTTTCAATACCACCGGGTTTGAGGTGGCAACCAGCTTTAATGATGATGCCAAAGCAACCGCCAGGATACCACCACCAAATACGCCCGCTATTTTCACCATAAATGGCTTTACCGGTTCACTTTCCTTGTTCAGGTTAATGAGCATCAGTGTATACAGGAACAATACCAGGATAGCCCCCATGTACACAATAAAATTAACGATGGCCAGGAACTGGGCATTCAATAAAATATAGTGAACGGTGAACGTAAAAAAGGTAAGTATCAGGTAAAGGATGCTATGTACCGGGTTTTTGGCCGAGATAACCAGTATCGAAAAGAATATGGACAAAAACGCGATGAAGTAAAATGTACTCATGTTTATATTTACAAAATACCCTTGTCCGCCCAAAGAGTTGGGCAAAGGTATAAAACTTCTTTATTGATTTAAGGGGGCCTCTACTAATTTGTCTTTACCGTAAATAAAATCCTTCCTCAAATAGTCGGCAGGAACATGATCACCGTCAAGATAAATAGCTTCTTTAGGACAGGCCTCTTCGCACAGTCCGCAGAAAATGCAGCGCAGCATATTTATTTCGTAAACAGCGGCATACTTTTCTTCGCGGTATAAGTTCTCCTCTCCTGGCTGGCGCTCGGCTGCCGTCATGGTGATGGCTTCTGCCGGACATGAAAGTGCGCACAACCCGCAGGCGGTGCAACGCTCTTTACCGTTCTCATCACGCTTTAGCGAGTGCATACCCCTAAAGTTTTCTGAATATTCGCGCTTTTCTTCAGGATAACTGATGGTAACCGGTTTCTTGAAAAAGTGCTTCATGGTAGTAGCCAGACCGCCAACAATGGCAGGCAGGTAAGCACGCTCCATCAAATTGAGCGGCTTTACTTCCAGTACTTTTTTCTTATTACTTAATGATTCCATTTTAACTAATATCCAAAGTGTGTAAGTAATGTACTACCTATACCGGTAAGCACAATGTTGGCAATAGCCAGTGGTATTAATATTTTCCAGCCCAGATCCATCAACTGATCATAACGGAAACGCGGGATTGTCCAGCGAACCCACATGAAAAAGAAGATGAACAGGCATATTTTAATAAAAAATATAAGAACGCCAAATAATGGTCCCCAAGTTGGCCCTAATAACGTATTCATCCCATCCATACCCGGATAGTTGTAACCGCCCCAATATAGGGTAGCCATAACTGCCGATGAAATAAACATATTGATGTACTCTGCAAACAGGTAAAAACCCAGTTTCATAGAAGAATACTCTGTGTGATAACCACCAACCAATTCGGTTTCGCACTCCGGCAAATCGAACGGTGTACGATTGGTTTCGGCAAAGGCACATACAATGAACAATATAAAACCAAGCGGCTGCCTTAACACGTTCCAGTGCCAGCTATGTTGCTGCTCGGCAATTTCGCGCAGGCTTAAAGTGCCGGTTAACATCAGCAATGCGATGATGGACAAGCCCATCGAAATTTCATAACTGATGTTTTGCGATGCCGCACGGATAGCACCTAATAAGGAATATTTATTGTTTGATGCCCAACCACCTATCATTACGCCATATACACCTAATGATACTACGCCAAAAATGTACAGTACGCCAACATTAATGTCGGTTACCTGCAAATCAATACTATGACCGCCAATAACCATTGTTTGCCCCCACGGTATAACAGCCGAACCTATACAGGCGGTTAATATAGCCAGGGAAGGCCCTACAATAAACAAAAAAGGCGTTGCATTGGTTGGGATGATTTCTTCTTTCAAAAACATTTTGCCACCATCGGCCAGTGGTTGTAAAATGCCCCATGGACCGGCACGGTTAGGACCTATCCTATCCTGGAAAAATGCGGCTACTTTACGTTCGGCATAAGTGGAGTACATAGCCATCACCAGGCTGATAACGAAAATGATCAGTATCAGGCCAATTTTAATCAGTATATCTGCAGTTGATCCCATTATAAGCGTGTGTCTCGTTCAAATTGTTCTTTATTCGCTTCCATCAATACCGGGTTGGTTTTAACCACCGGCAGTGGTGTAAATTCATAGTGGTTAGAGCTGATCACCGATTTATGCGATATCTTGCGCGGGCCTTCAATAACCCAATCAGCTGTTTTCTTTTTATCAAAACGACAGGTATTGCAAATAAATTCTTCTACCTCACCATAAACATCTTTACGACCGGTTACCCTGATCACATCCTCGCCTTTATACCATAAAGTGGTTTTACCACAGCATTTATCGCAATCGCGGTGCGCATCAACCGGTTTGGTAAACCATACACGGTTTTTAAAACGGAAGGTTTTATCGGTTAACGCCCCTACCGGACAAACGTCGATCACATTGCCCGAAAAATCGTTATCAATAGCTTTGCTGATATAGGTGGAGATCTCAGAATGATCGCCCCTGTTCAGGATACCGTGTAAACGGGTATTGGTAATCTGATCGGCAGTGAACACACAACGGTAGCAAAGAATGCAACGGGTCATGTGCAGCTGTATTTTATCGCCGATATCAATTTTTTCAAACGTACGACGGTCAAACTCATAACGGGTTTTAGCAGCACCATGCTCAAAACCTAAGTCTTGCAAGTGGCACTCACCAGCCTGATCACAAACCGGGCAGTCCAGTGGGTGATTGATCAATAACATTTCCACCACACCTTTACGCGCCTCAATTACCTCTGGCGAAGTGATATTTTGTACTTCCATACCATCCATTACCGTGGTACGGCAAGAGGCTACCAGTTTTGGCATAGGGCGCGGATCTTTCTCAGAGCCTTTGCTTACCTTAACCAAACAAGTACGGCATTTACCGCCGCTGCCTTCCAGCTTGGAGTAATAGCACATTGCAGGCGGAACAATATCGCCCCCGATCTGCCTTGCGGCATTCAGGATAGTTGTTCCTGGTTCTACTTCAACGGGTATTCCGTCTATGGTTACTTTCATTGACATTTTATATAACGTCCTTGTTTATTTTCTTTCCGTCATTGCGAGGTACGAAGTAATCTCTAAACTATACAGAGCAACTCTGTAATTCGGGGATTGCTTCGTCCCTCGCAATGACGCGCGGTTTTATTTATTTTCTTTTGTCATGCTGAACGCAGTGAAGCATCTGATCGTCGATAGATCCTTCGTCCCTCAGGATGACAAGTTTTATTTTTTATCCTGCAACAGCTTCTAATTTCGGCAACGGATCAGCGTAATGTGCTAAACCATAATTTCTCGAAACTGCTTCTGAAGCATTAGTCACGTGCCATTCAAATTCATCCCTGAAGTGGCGGATAGCACTGGCCACAGGCCATGCTGCCGCATCGCCCAGCGGACAAATCGTGTTGCCTTCAATTTTTTTAGAGATATCAACCAACAGGTCCATATCACTTTGTTTACCATGACCGTACTCTAACCGGTGCAATACTTTTTCCATCCATCCGGTACCTTCACGGCATGGCGAACATTGTCCGCAGCTTTCATGATGATAAAAACGGGCGAAGTTCCAGGTATTACGGACGATACAGGCATCCTCGTCATAAGCAATAAAACCGCCCGAACCCATCATGGTACCGGTTACAAATCCGCCATCGGCCAATGATTCATAGCTCATTAAGCGAGGCTCATTGTTAATGGTTTTCAGGATGAGGTTAGCTGGCAAAATTGGTACTGATGAACCACCAGCAACAACCGCCTTCAGGCGTTTGCCATTAGCAATACCACCGCAATATTCGTCGGAGTATATAAATTCTTCAACCGGTAAACCCAGGTCAATTTCATAAACACCAGGTTTTTTCAGGTTACCACCGGCTGAAATCAGCTTAGTTCCTGTGCTGCGACCGATACCCAGTTTAGCATATTCATCACCGCCTTCGTTAATGATCGGTACAACTGCCGCTATCGATTCTACGTTGTTTACCACTGTAGGGCAACCATACAAACCTGCAATAGCCGGGAATGGTGGTTTAATACGCGGGTTACCACGTTTACCTTCCAGTGATTCCAGTAAAGCGGTTTCTTCACCACAGATGTAAGCGCCACCGCCGGGTTGTACATAAAGCTCCAGGTCGTAACCCGAGCCTAAAATATTTTTACCCAGGAAACCTTTGGCTTTTGCTTCGGCTATAGCTCTTTCCAGGATCCTGATCTGCGGCATCATTTCGCCGCGAACGTAGATGTATGATGTATTGGCACCCAGCGCAAAGCTCGATACAATCATGCCCTCAATTAATAAGTGAGGGATATAGGTCATCAGGTAACGGTCTTTAAAAGTACCGGGTTCAGATTCGTCGGCATTACAAACCAGGTAACGTGCCACACCTTCGGGCTTGGCCAGAAAGCTCCACTTCATACCGGTTGGGAAACCCGCGCCACCACGACCACGCAAACCCGACTTTTTCACCTCTTCCACAATCGCCTCGGGCGACATGGTTTTGATAGCTTTTTCAACAGAAGCGTAACCACCCTTGGAGCGGTAAACATCAAAAGTATTGATGCCGGGTACGTTTATATGTTCTAATAATAATTTGCGTCCCATGATACTGTTAATTTTTTGCCTTTGCTGTTAAATCGCCGATTAATTTATCTACCGAATCGTTAGTTAAATTCTCGTAAAAAGTATATTCAGGGCCAATTTGTAAAACCGGACCGAAGCCACAGGCGGCCAAACACTCTACCCCGCGCCAGCTAAACAGGCCATCGGCAGTAACTTCGCCTTCTTTTACACCCAGTTTTTGCTCAATATGATCCATGATCTTTTCGGCGCCTACCAAACAGCAACCACTGGTACGGCAAACCTCCAGTACATATTTGCCTTGCGGGCGTAAAAAGTACATGGTATAAAATGAAGCTACTTCGTATACTTCAATAGGTAATATATCCAGGTAAGCAGCCACTTTATCCATGGCAGGTACACTCACCCAGCCAAACTCGGCCTGTACCAGGTGCAATATCGGCAGTAAGCCCGATTTTTGTTTTCCCTGCGGATAACGGCTTACGATATCATCAAATTTACTGATCAGTTCCGGCGAAAAATCAACCGGTACCTGAGTATCTTCCACTTTAAGCATCTAACTCTCCGGCTATAACGTTTAAACTACTCATATTAATAATAGCGTCTGATAACAACATACCACGGCTCATAGGTGCATACATCTGGTAATTGATAAAGCTTGGCCTGCGGAAATGCAAACGGTACGGGCTGCGTCCACCATCATTTACCAGGTAAAAGCCCAGCTCGCCATTAGCACCTTCTACCGAATGATATACTTCGGTATTTGGAGTTGGGATTTCGCCCATCACAATTTTAAAGTGATAGATGAGGGCTTCCATGTTATTATAAACTTCTTCTTTTGGAGGCAGGTAAAACTCAGGCACATCGGCATGGAAAATGTCGGTTGGCTCTTTTTCCAGTTTCACCAGGGCTTGCTCTATAATGCGCAGACTTTGCCACATTTCTTCGTTACGCACCAAAAAGCGGCTATAAACATCACCATTGGTACCCACGGGCACTTCAAAATCAAATTCTTCGTATGATGAGTATGGGTTCATGGCCCTTACATCATAATCAACACCGGCGGCACGCAATAACGGGCCTGTCCAGCTATAGCTTAATGCGGTTTCGGCAGTAACAGCGGCCACATCTTTGGTGCGGTCAACAAAAATACGGTTACGGTTAAACAGCGATTCAAATTCTTTCAGTGTAACCGGGAAATTTTTCAGGAAGGCACGCAGCTTGGCAAAAGCAATAGCGTTAAAATTACGCTCAAAGCCGCCTATACGGCCAATATTGGTAGTGAGGCGCGATCCGCAGATCTCCTCGTATATTTCATAAATAGACTCGCGGTGCTCCATCATGTACAGAAAACCGGTAAACGCACCGGTATCCACGCCCAATACACCATTGCAGATGATGTGGTCTGATATACGGGCCAGTTCCATGATAATCACCCGCAGGTAATCCACACGTTTTGGAGTTGTAATGCCCAACAACTTTTCAACCGTCATGTGCCAGCCCATGTTGTTAATGGGCGACGAGCAATAGTTTAAACGGTCGGTAAGCGGAGTTATCTGGTAAAACGGTCTGTGTTCGGCAATTTTTTCAAACGCACGGTGTATATAACCAATGGTTGATACACCGCTCACAATTCTTTCCCCATCAAGCTGAAGCACGTTCTGGAACACACCGTGGGTTGCAGGGTGCGTTGGCCCCAGGTTTAGGGTCGAAAGCTCGCTTTGCGGATCGTTGTCTGTATATACAGGATGATTTTGCATCAGTATAATTGTTTAATCAGTATCAAGTAATTAGTATCAAGTATCAAGACTATTGTCATGTGCTATTTAAGCGTTTAAAAAATCTTGATACTTGATACTAATTACTCAATACTAAATTTCATATATGTTATCTTCCGAAGAAGTAATCCTTTTTATCAACACGGTTCGGGTCTTCCAATGGAAATTCTTTTCGCATCGGGAAAGCCGTCATGTCATCCACATTCAATATGCGGCGCAGATCGGGGTGACCATCAAATATAACCCCGAAAAAGTCGTACGTTTCACGCTCCATCCAGTTAGCACCCTCCCAAACGGTAGTAGCTGTAGGGATATGTACATCGCCGTCGGCCAAAAACACTTTGATACGGATGCGGGTATTGGTGGTTAAGCTGTGCAGGTGGTAAATAATACCTATCTGCTTTTCCTGTTCCGGATAATGAATAGCGGTAATATCTGTTAAAAATATAAACCGGAGAGCGTCATCGGTCTTTAAAAAGGTTAACAGATCAATGATCTGCTCACGGCCGGTTTCCACAGTAAGTAAACCATAAGGCTCGCCCACAAGTGTTACCTGCTGATCAAACTTTTCAGCAATTCTTTTTAAAAGCTCTTCGTTAGGGATCTGGGCCATTATTGAATTCCGTATTTAGCTAATAATTCCTGGTACTTAGGCTCATTTCTTCTGCGAAGCGATTCTGTTTGTACCAACTTTTGAATATTTATAAAGCCATCAATAATAGCTTCGGGACGAGGCGGGCAACCGGGCACGTAAACGTCAACCGGTATCACTTCATCGATACCCTGCAAAACAGAGTAAGTGTCAAATATACCACCACTTGAGGCACAGGCGCCAACAGCCATCACCCAACGGGGTTCGGCCATTTGCAGATATACCTGCCTCAATACAGGGGCCATTTTTTTGGCGATAGTACCCATTACCATTAACAAATCGGCCTGGCGGGGCGAAAAGCTTAAACGCTCGGCGCCAAATCTCGAAAGGTCATAATGAGAAGCCATAGTTGCCATAAATTCGATACCACAGCATGAGGTGGCAAATGGCAGGGGCCATAATGAATTTGAGCGTGCTATACCTATTACTTTATCAAGCGAGGTAGCAAAAAATCCGGCGCCTTCTACTCCAGCAGGAGCGTCAACTAATTGAATATCACTCATTGAACTATTTTAATAGAAATCCGCTATCCGGAAAAGACGGATAACGAGCGCAAATTTACAATAATAACCATGTAAAAAGTACACGATGACTGTACAGAAGCTATATTTAGAATCAATCTAAAAAAGGATTCGACAACCCTTTTTGATGTGCAGATGTGTAGATGTGCGAATGATTATTAAATTTTAGAATTAAAGAAATTCTATCATTTGCACATCTTCAAATTTATCATCCGATTAATCCCAGTCTAAAGCCTTCTTTTTTATTACGTATATAAAACCTAATAAAAGCGTGGCCATGAAAATGAACATTTCGATCATACCCTTGGCGCCCATAGCTTTGAAATTTACTGCCCAGGGATACATAAATATTACTTCCACATCAAACAGCACAAACAATATGGCCACCAGGAAATATTTAATGGATATGGGGGTACGGGCATTACCCACAACTTCGATACCCGATTCAAAGGGGGTCAATTTGTCCTTGGTTTTACGCTTCGGACCAATTTTATGCGTTACAAACATGGTGGTTACCACAAACCCTAAAGCCACTAACATTTGAATAATGATGGGCAAATAATTAAGCGGTGTACTTTGTAATTCCATGCTGCAAATATACTAATGCAACTATAATAAAAAAGGCCTCTTTTACAAGAGATTCACAACAGTCTACTTCTTTAATATTATATTTTATTTTTGATTAATAAATATTATTATATTAGTTCCAATCAACTAAAAATACACTTATACCTAGACTTTAGATCAAAAGTACTATTTAATCAATAAATAGTCCGTTATATAATAAATTGACTTGCTTATTTAGCTATCTACTAAAAAAATACTTAACCAAGTAAAGGAGCATGTACTTCTTATGTATGCCGCTTGTACGCTGAAGCGTGGTAACAGCGATAACCAATTTTAGACATTTATTACTTATGGAAAATCAAAAGAAATTAACAAGAGAGGAAATGAAACAAATTTTAGGTGGCAAACTGGAACCTGAATGTACAACAACATCTGGTTGCCCTACTGGCTCCGATTGTGTTATTCCTGCTTTTGACCCTTCGAGAGCCCACTGTGAAGAAACTCCAGTAATTCCTTAAAATAACAGGGCCCCTTTTTCAAGGAGCCCTGTTATTTTATTCAATAAATTATATTATTTGCTTTTACCGGCACCGCCTTTTCGTGCAAAAAAGGCAGCGGCTTGTTTATTAGTTGGATCTGCTTCGCGAGCTTTAGTATAATTCTCAGTCGCTTTCGCATCATCCTTTACCTTAAACTCGTAATAAGCTCCTAAATAAGAATAAGCTTCAGCTAAATATGGCTTATCCGTATCAGAAACAGGTTGTTTAGCGGTTAATAGCGCGATATACTGCTCATAGTATGGTTTAGCATATCCATTCGTAGTGTTCCTGCTTGGCTCTCTTAAATCGTTAGCTCTTGCCTGGTAAAGTGCTACGGCTGCAAGAGGAGCTGCAGCCTTATGTTGTATATAACTAAATGCGGTGTCTGCTTTTATAAGCAATGTAGTATCAGCTACTGGTTTTGGAGTAGCAGTACTGTAATACTGCAGTTTAAATGCATTGTAATAACTTACACCTTCTTTTAAATAATCATTCAATGTAGCTGTATGTGATTTCGAAATAAAAGCCTTGTAAGCATCACCAGCTTCAGCATATTTCTTTTGATTATATAAGCTTTTGGCAATTTCGCCATAAACATCAGCCTGAGTAGTATCCAATGTTAAAGCTTTCCTTAAAGTATTGATACCTAGCGAATCTTGATTCGATGCTATTTGTATACGGCCAAGGTATAAATAATCACGTGGCAAGATACGTTTTGGCTCGGCTTTCTGGAACCAGTTGTTCATGGCACTTAAAGCAGCAGGATAATCTTTATTCTCATAAGCTGCATAAGCCTGGTAACGGTATGCTCTTGCATTGCTGTTTGATGATTTTGAAAGATCAGTAGCTACTTGTTGCAAGGTTTTATAATCACCGGCTAACAGTAAAAAGTCTGCATAACGCATTTGCGACTCGATAGAAAGATCTGTTAAGCTTAAATATTTTTTATACTCTTCAGTAGCTTGTTTAATTTTAGCAGACGCCATTTTAGGATCTGTAAATGACCAGCGCAGATCTGTTTCGGCCCATTCGCGGTAAGCCGGACCATAATTAGGGTCAATTGCTAACGCATCCTGGAATTGTTTTTCAGAATCTTCAAAGTTATTGGCAAATTGCCATAAAACACCAGTAGCTACTTTTGCAGCAGGGTTTTTAGGGTCAATAGTTGATGCATCAGAGTAAGCCTGGTAAGCTTCATTGCTCTTTAATTGCGAACGGTAAGCGTTACCTAAAGTGATCAATAAATCGGCATCTTTAGGGTTTACCACTTTACCTTTTTGTAAAACGGCAATGGCAGCATTGGCATCAGCCGGAGCTACTTTTGCACCAGGTGCAACCAATAAATAAGCCTCGCCTACATACTGGTATGGTTTTGAGCTTTTACCAGCCAAAGTAATAGCCTGGTTAAAGTTGTTAGTTGCGCCTGCGTTATCTTTATCTAAACGGGCGGCAGCTCCTAAACCGGCATAATTTAATGCAGATTTAGCATTTACAGCAATACCTTTGTTAAAGGCAGCTTTTGCCGAGTCGGCATAATCTTGTTTGATGTATACCCAACCCAGGTAAAAAAAGTTTTCATCCTTATCGGCTTGTGTTACCGTAAGGTTTTTAAGCATTGATTTAGCTTTCTGATATTGTTCGGCGTCAATAGCTTTTTTGGCGTCGGCTAGACTTTGCGCAAAAACTGATGAACCTCCTAATAACAGTCCTAATGATGCCGTGGCTATTTTACTGATCATTTTCATCTTTAATTAAAATTTATTTTTAATACTAATCTCTCTCGTTGGTATAGAATCGGGCAACAGGCCTGATTTTAGTATGATACGTTGACCTGGCTGGCTGCCCAAAAACTTAGCGAAACCCATAGCCAATCCCACTTTACTGGTACAATTGATCATATAAAGCCCTCTGCTCAAAGGGTACTGTTTTAAGACCAGCGACTCCTGCGAGGGTTTAAAATAAGTATCAGGATATTGTTTGTTTGACTCATCCCTGACACTCACAACTTTAACTTTTTCTACGTACCCGGCATAATCCTTATCCGGGTCATTCAACCAGCTAAAGCCGGTTATACCCAAAGCATCGGGATGCTCGCTCACATATTTTAAAACCTCTTTATTTGATTTAAGGGCATAAATATTTTTCTGTGTAAATCCCTTGCTTCCGGTAAAGTCCTTCAAATACCTTACCAAACTTGAATTTGGGTTATCAAAAACAATAGTTCTGTTTAAATCGCCCTGCCCGGTGAGCAGTTTTTTCAATTGCCCTACAGTAATGGAAGTATCATTGGAAGCAGTGTTTACGATGAGCGCTATAGCATCAATTGCAAAGCGTACGGTTTCAACCGACAATGTTCTTTTGGTGATTACAGCACGCTCGTCGGCAGTAAGATCGCGCGACAGAATGGCTACACGTACGCTATCGTTCAACAGCGTATTTACAGCCTCATTCTCCGTTTTGTATACAACATTGACTTTGGCATTTGGAGTGAGGCTGGAATAAATGTACAATTCCTGATCTAAGATGGGTGAGAAGGAAGCATCGGCAACAAAAGTTGCCGTACCTGATTTAACATCGTTATCAGTAGAAAATTTTGCAGGCTTTTGTTTACAGGCTTGCAGGCCTGCTAATAAAAGCAATGCAAAAAATAAAAGTTTACCATTAAAATTAATCTTCATACTGATCCTTCTTAAACAACCTCGAAAACCGCAGAATGGAATAGGCAATAACAAAGGCCCCAAAAAGCAGGCGCTGGTATCGCGGTAACTGCAAGGGCAGCTGATCCCAAAACATGATCATTAAGCCTAAAACGACAAAACAAACAAAGGTGACTGCGCCTAAAATAAACAAAAACCGCCTTTTGGGCGATTTTTGTTCTTTATTAAAATTAAATGGCATTATTCGCTCGCTAACGTAAAGCTGATTGGAACGCTGTATTGTACACGCACCGGACGACCATTTTGAATACCTGGTTTCCATTTTGGTGAATTTTTCAATACACGAACCGCTTCCTCATCGCAACCGCTTCCGATACCTCTTGTAACCTTAATATCGGTTAAAGAGCCATCTTTTTCAACTACGAAGGTAACAATTACACGACCTTGAGTTCCGTTTTCACGGGCAACAGCCGGGTAACGGATAGCTTTACCCAAGTAGGCGCCAAATTTATCCAAACCTCCCGGAAACTCCGGAACTTGCTCTACCGAAGTAAAGATCTGGTTAGGATCGGCCTCTACTACTTGTTTAACATCAGAGTTACCTACCGGCTCATCAATTCTGATGTCGGCGTTAGGGTCGCCTTTCTGGTCTTTCTGACCAGGGTCGGCGACTGCTAATTCTTTTACCGTTGGTGGATCTTTCTCCTTAACCTCGTTATCTGGTTTTACAACCGGAGGAGGGAAACGTACCTGGTCAACCTTTGGTTTTGGTGGTTCAGGTGGCGGCGGAGGTGGTTTTTTGGTTTGATCCACTGGTGGTGGAGGTAACAGCACTACGTCTGTTATCTTCACTTTTTGATCAGCTTTAGGGATAAGTCCCTGAATCCTGTTGATGATAGTAGGTAAAGCAACAACAAATACAAACACAATGATGGCTATAACAAGCGCTCTTGATGTATTCTTGGAGTTATCCCTTCTCAGCTCATAAGCCCCATAGGCCTTATTCCTGCTACTAAAAACAACGTCGATCCATTTCTGATCTAATATGTCTAATTTCGATCCAAACATCTTTTAAGATTTAATGGGTGTTAATAACGTTATTTTAAATTATTTATTACTTGTATAAACCGTCTTTCTTGAGCAGCTCAATCTCAACAGGCGAAATATCAACTATACCATAACTGTCAATATTAGTGATATTCATCTCATCAAGCGTGGCAACTACATTTTTGTATGTTGATTTATCACTTGGTTTAATTACAACAAACATAGATTTGCCGGTTTTTTCCAAAACTTCCTTCTTTTTTTCAATAAGGGTTTTACGCAAACCGTCCTTGCTGTAATTATCAATGGTTGGTGCCGATTTTCCAGGCTCTCCCAAATACCATTCCAACTTATCATCGCTACCTAACAACAAGGTTAGTGAACGTGAAGCCGCAATAGCTAATTGATCCTTTGTTTTTTCGTCCTTATCAGGCATCGCAAGGTCCATCGCTTTTGGCTTGGCCAATGTGGTTGTCATGATAAAGAAAGTAATCAGCAAGAAAGCCAAGTCAACCATCGCTGTTAAATCTACGCGGGTGGATTGCTTTTTACTGCGAACCTTCCCACCTTTGTGTTTGCCTCCCCCGGAGGTATCTAATTCTGCCATGATCTTTTATTTTTTAGGAGCAGTGCCGCCACCGCCGCCTAAGTTTGTTATTAAACTAAACTTGTTCACTTTTTGCTTCTGCAAAATGCCTATAACATCTTTAATAACCGGGTATTCTTCTTTGCTATCACCTTTTATAGCTATACGTAATTGAACATTGTGCAATGCTACGGTAGCTTTACGGGCTTCACGTATCCAGTTAAACAATTCATTACTTACAGAATCGCGGGGGATACCTGGTTTGTTATATTTTTTTTGGTCATCAGCTGATAAAGCAATAAACTGATGTATTTGACCAAAGGGAACACCTATTGATGTAATTGTAGAAAACCTGTTCAGCTCATCCGGCGTAAATGTTGTTTTGTAAATTTCGCCCATTTGAGTCAAGGTTTGCTTGCGCAGATCTACACCCTCCATTCCAAAAAATGCTTTCTGTGAACCTACAGAAATGGTAGCGAAGTCAGACTCTGGAATCGGCTGTTGTATCGATGATTTTGGCACATCGATAGGCACCGGATCCTCGGTACGTACTTTCGCAGTCATGATAAAGAAAGTCAGCAGCAGGAAGGCCACGTCGCACATGGCGGTCATGTCAATCGCTGTACTCTTTCTTGGAACTTTTATCCTTGCCATATTTGATTTTTTTTAAAATATATAGAATTCAATAATTATAACATCCACGCATTATTCCTGCTTATATATAGGAAGCAAATGGGGGGACGAAAGCTAATTAACCTATATATTTATTATCTGTTGGCATTTTTGTGTGATGCAGCAAATGTTTGTACAATGCTGAATCCGGCTTCGTCAATTGCGTAAGTTAACTTGTCAATTTTTGATGTAAATACGTTGTACATTACGATAGAAACAGCTGAAGTACTGATACCGAATGCAGTGTTGATCAAAGCTTCAGAAATGTGTGAAGATAGTTCGATTTGGTTTGGAACACCTGATACCGCTAATGAAGAGAAGGCCTTGATCATACCCACAACCGTACCTAACAGACCGGTTAATGTACCGATAGATACCAAAGTAGCGATGATAGTTAAGTTTTGCTCTAACATTGGCATTTCCAATGCAGTTGCTTCTTCAATATCTTTCTGGATAGCCAAAGTTTTTTGATCAACGTCAAGATTTGGCTCAGCTTCCATTTCAGCGTATTTTTTTAATGCTGATTTGATAACGTTTGCTACAGAACCTTTTTGTTTGTCGCATTCTGCTGATGCGCCAGAAATGTTACCTGCGTTCAGTTGTGATTGGATCTTTCTAACAAAAGCATCTACACTGCCTGTACCAGAAGCTTTTCCGATTACTACGAAACGCTCGATAGAGAAAACGATAACCATTAACAGAAACGCCATGATCACCGGCACGATTACACCACCGCTGTGTATAGTTCCGAAAATGTCTGTAGGGAAAGCATTTACGTCTCCGCCTTTAAAGTGGCTTGGATCGCCCAGAACGAATATGAAAATACAAGTAGTAACAATCAGGCAGATTGGAATAGTTAAGGAAGCAAACATGCCAGATGCACTTGAGCTTTCTTTGTTAACAGGAGTAGTTGGTTTTGTTGGTGCGTTTGCCATTACTTTTAAATTTTAGTTTTAGTTTTTGTTTATATTATAAGTTTGTTAAATGTGCTTTTAATTTGCGAATAACAAAAATAGAATTTTAATGAAATAAAAAAATCTTTTATGTTATTCTTTACAATTTTTTAATACCGAATTACATTTTGCGCCTAATTGGTCATTATTAACGTAACAATGCTTAAATATTGTGTGTTGCCACGACAATTATTTGCAATGAAAACCATTTTTTTTTAGATTATCAAGCATTAACTGATAAAAATTGTGTTACTAATATGTTACAATATTGGTTTTAAAGCCATTTCATAGCGGCCGGGAGTAGTATAACGCTAAAAGTTTTTTTTTATTTTAGTGTATGTTATACGCTTAGCTGTTTTTTTATCCGGCGCATTTATACTGCAATTATCCCCCTGCCTTTTTAGCTTTATATCCATCTGTTTGTAACAGGGTTAAAATTTTATCCCTGAAATCGCCTTGTATCAGTATTTCGCCGTCTTTTACCGAACCACCTACCCCGCATTTGGTTTTTAGCTTTTTGCCAATAAGTTCCAGATCGGCATCGGTACCAATAAAATCCGTAACGCGGGTAACCAGTTTACTGCCGCCCTTACGGTCAAGGTAAATTTTAAGATTTTGCTGCTGCGGAGGTAATGTTTGCGCGGCCTGCGCTCCGTTTTCCTGGTATTGAAAATCAGGATCTGTAGAGTATACTACCCCTGTAAAATTTTTCTTAGCCATAATTTTTATCTGGTTCGTGTTGCCGGGTTCGCGGCTCTTGTTGTTCTGTTGGGGTAGCTCATAAAGCAAATACCCGAAACTCGCAACACAAGCCACGAACCTCAAACGCTTTAATTCTTTTTATACGTTGGGCCCACAATAACTTTTAACGAACCGGGCACTATATTAATATGTATATCAGTACCCATCACCTGCGGCTCGCCGTCAAGATGTATCGGACCTTCGGTTTTACGGGTTACATTAATTTGTTTACCGCGTATAATTTCTACATAGCTGGTACTCTCTGATGTTTTGGTCAGCATCCGGATCCCCATCTCCGGGAAACGCCACAAAGGAAACTTCCTGATGAGGCACACATCCAGCAAACCATCCTGTACCGATGCATTAGGGGATATATGCGCATTGTTGCCATATTGTGATGAATTGGCAATACTGAGCATAAATGCCTTGCGCTCGTAAATTTTACCGTCAATTTCTATATGATATTCCTGCTCATTATAAGTGGCTATCTCCTGTATAGATGATTTGATATAGGATATAAAGCCGCGTTTTTTACCATGTGAAAACACCTCGCTGATATGGGCATCAAAACCCATACCCGCCATATTAAAAAATGGCTGCCCGTTTACCATACCCGAATCAATGTTTTCTGCGTGGCCTTTTACCAGGGCTTGTATAGCCTGGTTGGGGTTCATAGGAATGCCCAAAAAACGAGCCAGGCCATTGCCTGATCCGTATGGTATTATTGCCAGGGCAGTGTCGCTTCCCACAATGGCCGATGCTATTTCATTTACGGTACCATCGCCGCCAACGGCCACAATAACATCGTACTTACCTACCGCCTCTAATGCAATGATACGCGCGTGTGATATGCCATCGCTAAAAACAATGGTATAATCAAACACTGCCTTATCAATATTTTGATCAATAAGATCAGGTACCCCGTCCTTCTTCTTCCCACCCGATATAGGGTTTATTATAAATAACGCTTTACGTTTCAATTATCTGTATTATTTCAGCCCCCAAAAGTAAATGTATTTTTGGCTTTGTGAAATTTGTTTTATTTTTGCCACCCGAAAGTGGACTGATTTAATTGCCTTTATACTGAAGGCTATGGATTGCAACCACGTAAAAAAGTGCTAAAACCCATGTTAAAATATAATCTGTTAAAACTCTTCCATTTAATTTACCTTTAAAAACTTATATAAATTTATATGCCATATTTATTTACCTCCGAATCTGTATCAGAAGGACATCCGGATAAAGTTGCAGATCAAATATCAGACGCCCTGATTGACCATTTTTTGGCATTTGACGAAAATTCAAAAGTTGCCTGTGAAACCCTGGTAACAACCGGGCAGGTGATTTTAGCCGGCGAAGTAAAATCAAAAGCTTATTTAGATGTGCAAAAAATTGCCCGCGAGGTGATCAATAAAATTGGTTATACCAAAGGCGAATACATGTTTGACGGCAGCTCATGCGGTGTGCTATCGGCCATCCACGAGCAATCGCCGGATATTAACCAGGGTGTTGACCGCCAGGCCAAAGAAGAGCAAGGCGCCGGTGACCAGGGTATGATGTTTGGCTATGCCACCGTTGAAACCGACAACTATATGCCACTGGCATTAGATATTGCCCATGCCTTATTAATTGAGCTGGCAGCCATCCGCCGTGAAAACAGCGAGATCAAATACCTGAGGCCTGATGCCAAATCGCAGGTTACTTTAGAGTATAGCGACGATAACAAACCACAACGCATAGATGCCATTGTGATATCAACCCAACATGATGATTTTGATGAGGAAGAAGCGATGCTGGCCAAAATAAAACAGGATATCATCAGCATTCTTATTCCGCGTGTTGAAGCTAAATATCCGAAATACGCCCACTTCTTTAACGATCAGATCAAGTATCACATCAACCCAACCGGTAAATTTGTTATCGGCGGCCCGCATGGCGATACTGGCTTAACCGGTCGTAAAATTATTGTAGATACTTATGGTGGTAAAGGCGCGCACGGTGGTGGTGCCTTCTCTGGTAAAGATCCGTCGAAAGTTGATCGTTCTGCAGCTTATGCAACCCGTCACATCGCCAAAAACCTGGTAGCTGCCGGTGTCTGCGACGAAGTACTGGTACAGGTATCATACGCTATTGGCGTGGCACAACCGATGGGCATTTATGTAAACACCTACGGCACCGCCAAAGTAAACCTGCACGATGGCGAAATAGCAAAAAAAGTAGAGGAAGTGTTCAACATGACTCCATACGCTATTGAAACCCGCTTTAAACTGCGTAACCCTATTTACAGCGAAACCGCGGCTTACGGTCATTTCGGCAAACCAAGCGAGGTGGTAACCAAATCATTCATTGCCCATGATGGCAGCGAACTGAAACGAGAAGTAGAACTGTTTACCTGGGAAAAACTGGACTACGTTGATAAAGTAAAACAAGCTTTTGGTTTATAAAACCGAGTTACTCCTTTAATAAAAAAGGGGCAGGTAAACCTGCCCCTTTTTTATTATTAATTGTTCAGTTTTTTCATTAAAAACTTCACCTGGCTCTCTAATTCCTCAATTCGTTTTGCCTGTTCAGTGGCTTGCTTATTTTGCAAGCTAATTTTTGTGTTTTGCTCCGTGTCCTTTTTATCTTTCTCAATCAAATATAAAGTTAGCTCTTCTACTTTCTTCATCAGCACTTTATTCATCTCGCCCAGGTTCAAGCCATTCTTAGCTATGTCCTGCTCTGACGGAACCTCAGGCAAGTGTTGGTTTTGATCAATATAGGTTTTTACTGATTGCAGCGAAGGCAATTGATAGTCTTTCTTAAACACGTAATCGGGCCAATTGGCATAAACTTTTACTGTCATAGAAGTAGCTATAACACTACCGTTCACAGCCAGTTTATATCCCTTAGGATCAGTTGTTCCGATACCCACATTGTCGTCAACCAGGTTCAGTGTTTGAAAATAATTGGTATAATTACTTTTTACGCCAAATGATAAAACAGTATGACCTGAAGGAATCGTTGTGCCAATAACTCCATAATATCTTGTAGGCTCAGATCCCGAAACAATTAGCTGGTTTCCATTAGTATAACTATTATTGTTAACTTCAATATTGGCTTGCGGTGCAGTTGTACCAATACCTAAACTATTCAAAATCAGAGTCCCTGTTGTCCCCCCTGCAGAACCATTACCAATGGCAATTGTACCCGGGCTTAACCGGGAAAAGCCTACATCATTTCCGGCTAAATTCGGACTGGCAGATGAAAACCCCATAACACCTGTTGAGCCCAGGCTAACTGTTCCGAAAAGTCTGGCTGTATTGTTATAGAAATCCAGTATCCGGTTTCCTTGTAATGAAAAACCAAGAGTAGCTGCATCAGGCATAAATAGGCCCGAATTAGTGCTTCCCGTAAATGCATAGGAAGGATTGGTACCATTACCGGCAGGAACCGTTATCTGCCCGCTCCCGAGTGTAAGCGCGGTAACAGGACTGGTAGTTCCAATTCCAATACTATTAGTGGTTGAAGTAACACCGCCATTAGTTGTCCACTGTGCATGTAATAGCGGAGAAAAACCTAAAGTTAAAAGGAGTGAGAAGATTGTTTTTTTCATAAAAATTAGGGGATTGCTTTTGTTTATAAAGATGATTGGCACTGGTTAAATCCAGTTGTTATTAAAGTAGCTAATTGATTAAGCCTTCATAAGGCACAAAGGGAGTTGTTTTTTTATTGTGATACGGTATTCATTGCGTTTTATTAGGCCTGTTAAAGGTAATTATTTATCATTTATTTTGGTTTAAACCTCATGTTTTTCGTTTCGAAAAAGCGTCTTATCTGCACTCGTTTCCAGAAAACAAAAGATTGATATTAACCCTTCTTCATCCCTTGCCGTCTCAATCACCATTTTACATTAGTAATCAATTTGTTACAGAATCCTAAATTGACAAACTAAGCTTTTACGAGTCTGTACAATAAACCTCTACCATAAACCCTACATCTGAAAAACAACATGAAAAATCCTATCGTTATCACCTTATTATTTTTGTCCTGCACCCTGTTAGTTAAAGCCCAGGATGTTAAAAAAACGCAACCTGACAGTATCATCAAGATCATTCCTTTTGGCGAGGGCAGATACTCCGGCTATTTATATACCATTGGAGGCCAGTTGCAAACAGCCGAGGATGTAAAAATTAAATTATTAGCGTATGCTCCGTCGGCTATGGAGTTTCAAAAAGCCAAAAATCAGGTCACCTGGGGATTCGTTACTTCGGGCGGCGCGGTTGCATCGTCAACAGCGGCTATTATTCTATTTATACATCACGGCAAAGAAGATCTGGATAACATGCCAACAGCGGGTTGGGTTAATGGAAAACCAGGCTTTATTTACCCTACCCAGCACCACGGCAGTTTAACAGGCGCCTACATTTTTACAGGAATGGCAATGGCTTTAATGGTTACTTCATTTGTTCACTTTGTTAAAGCCGGGAAACATGGCAACCGGGCCATACAAGTTTATAATCTGCAGTATCAATAATTTCAACCTTGCACTCGTTTGCAACGAGCGCAAGGTTGAAGAAGCCCATCACTAAATTCCCTCTTGCCAGGAATCCAATTCCCGGCACAATGATTGCCGTTTAAAAAAATGACAATTCGTAAAGAAGATTTTACCATTGGGTTAGGCAATCTATCCGTTTTGTTTACGAAACTTTGTACCATATTTTAATCTACATATACCATGAATAAAACAAAAATAGGATGGATCGGTCTGGGCAATATGGGTATACCTATGTCGCAGCAACTCATCAACGCTGGTTACCCGGTAACCGTTTACAATCGCAGTAAAGCAAAAGAAGCATCATTGAAGGCCATGGGCGCTGCCATAGCGGCAACCCCCAAAGAATTGATACAGCATAACGATGTTGTTTTTGTGATGGTCTCTAACGATGAGGCTATCAGAGATATATTTAATGGCAAGGATGGCTTATTGAGCGCCAAAGCTAAAGGCAAGATCATTATCAACATGAGCACCGTGTCTCCGGCTATCAGTAAAGAAATGGCCGCTTTATGCCGCGAGCAAGGCAGCGAGTACCTGGATGCCCCCGTATCAGGCAGTGTAAAACAAGCTCAGGAGGGCACATTAGTGATCATGGTTGGCGGCTCAAAGGCTGCTTTTGAACAAGCCAAACCCGTGTTGGAAAAACTGGGCAAGCTGGCCTTGTTGCTGGGCGAAACCGGCGCAGGCAATACAGCCAAGCTGGCCATTAACACCTTACTGAGTTTTCATGTGCAGGGATTGGCAGAAACCGTACTATTTGCCAGGCAAAATGATATCAAAACCGAGGATATACTCACCATTATCAATAACAGCGCGCTGGGTAATGTAATAGCCAAAATAAAAGGCGATGCCATTTTAAACGATAATTATAAGGCTGCATTCGCGCTGAAACATATTGCCAAAGACCTGCGCCTGGCCAAAGCCGAGGGTCTCAACTCGCCCCTGGCTAAAATCGCTTACCAAACTTTTCAGGAAGCCGAAGCCCAGCATGGCGAAGAGGATGTTATTGCGGTGATTAAACAGGTAGGGAAATAATTGAGGAGGGCCATTTCGTCCTATTTTTCCTATATGTCATTGCGAGCGAAGCGTGGCAATCTCCTCGCGTTCTCTTGAATAAGAATAGCTACGAGATTGCTTCGTCGTTCCTCCTCGCAATGACATGATTCTGGGTTGTCAATTCCGCGTTTTACCGTCATCACCGGAAAGCGGAAATTAAAAATTAGATATTTTGTCATCCTGAACGCAGTGAAGGATCTATTCTGCGACATTCACTGTTCAATAACAGATGCTTCGCTTCGCTCAGCATGACAATATGTTTTCCCCTACACCTTCAACACAAACCGCACCAGCCCCAGCACAAGACTCAGCAAGATCAGGTAAACCACATTAAGCTTAAATCTCTGCATCAAAACAAGCGATACCCCTATCCATACCAGCGACAAAACATTCAAATGATGCCATGACAGTCCACCCGGGAAAACAACATCTTTCCCTAAAAACAATGTCAGATTCAGGATCACGCCTACTACCGCGGCGGTAACCAGTTTCAGGATCTGGCTCATCACCTCGCTGCCATGCGATTTTTCGATCAGCGGTCCGCCGGCAAATACGTATAAAAAACAGGGCAAAAAGGTATAAAATATGGTAGCAAAAAGCGCTATGCTGCCCATGGCTACAGAGGCATGGAAATGATTAAAACCCGCCATAAAACCCACAAAGCCTACCACAATAATGAGTGGCCCGGGTGTAGTTTCGGCCAGGGCAAAACCATCAACCATCTGCGATTTGGATAACCAGCTGAGTTTACTTACCGCGAATTGCGCCACATAAGGCAGCACGGTATAAGAGCCCCCGATGGTAAAAAAGGCGGTTTGTGTAAAAAACAGGATCAATGTTTTCCAGAACAAAAAATCTGGACTAAACAGGTAAAAGAGAGCAAAAGGCAACAACCACAGCAACAGGAACACCAGCAATTGCAGCATCAGTTGTTTGGGTTGAAATGGCTGGTTTACGGTTGAAAATTTATTGATAAAATACTCCTGCTCATTGGCCGCTTGTTGCTCTTCCTGCCCGGCATCACCTTTTAAAATGCCAGGAAAGGCATACCGGATAAGAAGCGCCAACAAAATAGTGGCGATAATGATGGCAAGCAGGGGTATATTAAAAAAGAAGATACAGATAAATGCCATACCTGCCACCACATAATGCAGAATACCTTGTAGCGATTTTTGCCCTACCTTAAACAAAGCTCCTATAATAATGGCAATCACGGCAGGCTTCAGTCCGTTAAATAGGGCATATATCCAGGGCAGGTTTCCGTACCATACATAAATGATGCTGAGGCCAAACAGGATGAACATGGAGGGCAGCACAAACAGAATGCCGGCTACCAGCCCGCCTTTACGGCCATGCAATTGTTTGCCTATATAAATGGCCAGTTGCTGTGCCTCAGGGCCCGGCAATAACATACAGATACTTAATGCATGAAAAAAGCGGCTGTTACTGATCCACTTCTTTTTATCTACTAAAAAATCATGCATGATGGCGATGTGACCGGCTGTACCACCAAAGCTGATCCAGCCTAATTTGAACCAAAATTTCAGGGCTTCTTTAAACTCGGGGCGCCCTGCAGATAGCTTGTCCGGCATCTTTAAAAATACGAAAAAATACGCGTTAGAGCAATTAAAAAGGCCTTTACTTCTACTTTTTTCAATAATAAACTATCACGTGACAGCAACAGAAAAGGGTGTCATGCTGAGCTCCGTCGAAGCATGGTGGACAGGCCTCTGCGCTCTACCCTTCGACGGAGCTCAGGGTGACAGCCCGCTTTTTCAAACGTTTTGCAAACCAAGCATCTACAGAAAATGCTCCGGCACCGGTGATCATCAGCGATATTAGCCCGGCAATATACAACAGGTTTATCTCATAACCGGGAGGACCAAACTTAGGTCCCTGAGGCGTTAAGCCAATGGTATTTACTGAGCTGAAACCCAGTTTAAATTGCACGGTGATTATGGCTACCACCATGGTTATGATGAGCGGAATTGCCACCAGGGTGGTAAAACTCCCTGTCATGAGGGCAAGTCCTCCCCCAACTTCGGTTAAGGGTACCAGCCATGAAGTAAAATGCGGAAAGGGAACACCCGCCTGCGTGATCAGCTTTTCAAAGCCCGCCGGCCCGCGGCTCAGTTTCACCCAGCCATGCGCCACAAAACCAAATCCCATCACCAATCTTAAAATCAAAGGCGCGTATTGTTGATATTTTGTATTCATACGACTTTAGTCGTACAATAACTCCATTCCTTACAAGTTATTTGATTTTCTTTAAGAGAAAATAATGAGTATCCTTCAGTGCAAGAGTCTTAAAATTTCCGGCTGATTTTGGCTAAAGCCACTTTTGTGATCATTTTCCCGCCCCATAAATGGGACGGCAATGAATTGATATTTTCTATCGGCCTTGTTTTTCATTCATTGCCGTTTGGCTTCAGCCAACGGAACATGAGCATGAATGATGAAAGGCTTTAGCCTAAATAGTCGGCAGATGTTTTTTTAAACGCTCTACAGTTCCGCCAATGTTGGTGTTGTCACCAACATTATACGCGCTGGTTAATTACTCGTGCAGATTGTTGTTGGTGACAACACCAACAACGGCGGTGGTGATCAAAATCATGTTATTGTTGAGGAACGACGTGGACAACCGAACGAAGAGAGCTCATTAATACCGTAAAAAAACAAACACAACATTAATAATCGCATGCTATACAGAGTCGGGGAATCGATGATGTGGTAACTTAAAATCCACCTCAATTTCCCGCACACCATATCAAAACAACAGCCCGGTTATCTTTAGCAGATAACCGGGCTGTTTGGTTAAGATAAAACAAGGTCAAAAATCAACCGGTTTTAATTCATGTAGCATATCGAAAACCTAATACTTTTTAAATTTTCAAAAACCATCAAAAATTTGTTAAAAGCGTTAAAGCAAACTTAAAACGCTATTAAAAAACTCAATTATCGATTCATTTTACTCTGTTTTCGATCGAAAATTTGTTAAAATTCAAGCTTTAAAAAGTTTTGTATTTACACTTTACCAAATACTGCAATACCATTGTGCCCGCCAAAACCAAAGGTATTACTCATGGTTAAATTCACCGGATGACTGATAGTTTCCCCTAAAATAATATTCATGCTGCCGGGTACTGCAGGGTCAAGCTCAGTAGTATTAATGGTAGGTGGTATCAGGCTGTCGCGCATGGCCAGCAAACAGATAATAGCCTCAATGGCTCCTGCCGCACCCAGCAAGTGTCCGGTCATGGATTTGGTAGCGCTGATCTGTATATTGTTCTTTTCATTTTTGGTTAATACCTGTATGGCTTTCAGTTCGGATAGATCGCCCACTGGTGTTGAAGTGGCATGCATGTTCACATAATCTACATCGAAAATAGAAACTCCAGCCTCCTCTAAAGCCAGCTGCATACCTTTAGCTGCACCCAGGCCTTCGGGGTGGGTTGCTGTCATGTGGTAGGCATCGGCAGTCATAGCCGCGCCGCGCACTTCGCCATAAATATGAGCGCCGCGTTTTACAGCATGTTCATATTCTTCCAGGACCAATGCACCTGCACCTTCGCCCATGATAAAACCATCGCGGTGGGTATCAAATGGACGGGAAGCGCCCTGAGGGTCATCATTCCGGGTTGACATGGCCTTCATCGAACTAAAGCCACCAAATGAAGCCGGCGTAATAGGAGCCTCAGAACCGCCTGTAATGATCACTTTGGCCTTACCTAAACGGATGTAATTAAAAGCATCCATAATGGCTGTATTTGAGGTAGCACAGGCCGATACGGTAGTATAGTTGATACCCATATAGCCATGGCGGATAGAGATCATCCCAGAGGCCATATTAGTAATCAGCTTGGGCACAAAAAACGGACTAAAACGCGGATGTCCGTCGCCCAGAGTATATTCACGCACCTGCTCTTCAAAGGTTTCCATACCGCCCTGGCCCGATCCCCAGATCACACCAACATCAAAGGGATCCATCTTGTCGAGCTCAAAGCCGGAATCTTTAATAGCCTCGTCAGATGCTACCAGTGCATATTGGGTAAAAGGATCGGTACGTTTAAGGTCGGCCCTGTCCAGGAAATCGGCCGCGTTAAAATCTTTCAGTTCGCAGGCAAACTGCGTGCGGAACAAAGTGGGATCAAAATGGGTGATGCGCGCAGCGGCACTTTTGCCCGCCACTACATTTTTCCAAAAATCTTTTACTTGGTTGCCAAGCGGGGTTAGTGCCCCCAGGCCGGTTACCACTACTCGTTTTAACATGATTTTAAACTTTAAATAAAAATTTGGCAAAAGTACTTATAAAAATACCGCATGGTATATTGATGATGTAAATATATTTTTTGCCCGCTGGCTGTACGTTTTTACCATTTGGTAAGTGGATACACGCACAACCCGCTGAACTTTGTGCTATCAAATAATTTATATCATGAACACACAAATTCAAATCAGCAAACTACAGCATAAACGGATTATATTAATGGGTGGTACATCGGGCATTGGCCTGGCTACTGCCAAAGCAGCAGCAGAAGAAGGTGCTGAGGTGATTGTAGTATCAAGCAGTCAGCAACGGGTAGATAGCGCCCTGACCGAACTGCCAGAAAATGCCGCAGGCTACGCGGTTGACCTGAGCCAGGAGCAAAACATCAAGGCTTTTTTTGATGGCATAGGCAATTTTGACCATTTGGTATACACAGCCGCCGAAAACATCAGCTTAATTTATGTGAACGAACTGGAGCTGGAAAGGGCGCGCGACTATTTTAACCTGCGTTACTGGGGCGCACTGGCATCGGTAAAATACGCTGCTCCGCACATCAATAAGGGCGGTTCAATCTCATTAATGAGCGGCATTGCCAATCCGCGTCCGGGATCGGGCTGGTTGCTTGGCGCAAGTATTTGCGGTGCTATTGAAGGCCTAACCCGCGCCATGGCTGTTGAACTGGCACCGGTGCGTGTAAACGCAGTTTCGGCAGGCGTAGTGAAAACCAATCTTTGGAACAGTATTCCCGAAACTGATCGCGAAGCTTATTACAAATCTGTGGGCGACGCTCTGCTGGTAAAACGTGTTGGTGAAGCCGAAGACATTGCCCAGGCATTTACTTACCTCATGAAACAACAGTTTGCCACCGGCCAGATACTCATCACCGATGGCGGAACCGTGTTGGTTTAATGACACCAATCCCGGATTAAAGAAAGGAGCCTATAAGCCAATAGGTTCCTTCCTTTTCAGGTCAATGTTGTCTTACACCTATATCTTGGTTTTTCGGCATAAAGCGTTTACTTTTAACCTAACTTCTTATTGTATTTTAGTTATCAATCATATACTTGCAATGATATCTGTTAAAGTGAAATTCAAAGTAAAAGCCATCAGTTTTATTACCGCCATCATTTTAAGTACGGCTTTTAGCATACGCGCCTATGCACAACAGGAAAACCCCACGCGACCTAATATTATATTTATTATGTCTGATGATCATGCCAGTGCGGCTATTAGCGCGTATAACAAAACTTTGATTCACACACCCAACCTCGATCGCATCGGAAACGAGGGGATCGTTTTTAAAAATTGCTTTGTAACCAATTCCTTATGCAGCCCAAGCCGGGCCAGCATTCTTACAGGCATGTATAGTCACCTTACCGGTGCCCGTGATAATTCATTCTCGATGCGAATGAAGGATGATGTTGTAACCTTCCCTATGCTTTTACAAAAAGCCGGATATCAAACAGCCATTTTAGGTAAATGGCACTTACTTAACGAGCCTAAAGGCTTTAACTACTATTCGGTACTCCATGACCAGGGAGAGTATTACAATCCCGACTTTACGACCAACGGTGTTGCCGATCATGAACATGGATATGTAACCAATATCATCATGGATAAAGCACTGCAATGGTTATCGGAAACACAAAAAAATGGTAAACCGTTCTGTCTTATGATCCATAACAAAGCGCCGCATCGCAACTGGATTCCCGATACCTCTGATTTAAATGAGTTTAAAAAAGACCTGCCATTACCTGCAAGTTTATATGATGATTATTCAGGACGTGGAACTGCTGCTCATAAACAGGAGATGAGCATCGCAAAAAACATGACCATTCTCAGCGATCTGAAAGTAGGTGCTTCGGCAAAAAACAGCAAAGGAGCCTGGAGTATCAATGAGTTTAATAGAATGGACAGTGCCCAGCGCAACCAGCTTATCAGGTTTTATGCACAGGAAGATCAAAAAGCAGACACTTCAAAAATGACCCGGAAAGAATATATTGCCTGGAAATACCAGCGATATATTAAAGATTATCTGCGTTGCATCAAATCGATAGATGAAAACGTGGGAAGACTGCTAAGCTATCTTAAAAAAAGTGGACTGATGGATAATACCATTATTGTTTACACCTCCGATCAGGGCTTTTACCTGGGTGAGCATGGCTGGTTCGACAAACGATTTATGTACGAAGAATCTTTGCATACCCCCCTGATGATCCGCTACCCTCCACTAATTAAGGCAGGCCTGGTGAATAGTGCAATGGTATCAAATTTAGATCTGCCAAGTACATTCTTAAACATGGCCGGAGTTAATATCCCGCCTTCAATGCAGGGGAGATCGTTAAAACCACTACTGGAAAATAAAACTCCTGCAAACTGGCGTACGGCCGTTTATTATCACTTTTATGAATACCCGGGAGTTCACGCGGTAAAACGACATTATGGTATCCGCACCAGGGATTACAAGCTCATCCATTTTTATTATGATATCAATGAATGGGAATTGTATGATCTGAAAAAAGATCCGCACGAAATGCGTAATGTATACGATATGCCTCAATATGAAGCTGTAAAAAACTCCCTTACAAAGCAATTGGCTCAATTACGGAGTCAATATGGCGATTCTGACCAGCTGACAGAGGAAATTCTGGAACACGATAAAAATATATTAAAACAACATCAGAATAAATGACAATTAAGCAAGTGTATGCTTATAACCATTAGAGAAGCCTCTTTAAATGATATTGATGGTATCCAGGAAATTTTCGAGCATATTGTTAAAGCAGGCGATACTTACGCCTATGATCAGGAAACACTAAAAAAGATCTGCTTAAGCGATGGTTTGCACCTACTACTCATCGTCAATGGTGGAACCGTGTTGGTTCAACAAATTTGCGGTTAAAGACTTACGAAGTTTTTTAAACTTCGTAAGTCTGAATACAAAAAGTGGGTTTACACTTTTTTTCGATAAAATATATAATTAATTGACTATCAGATACATAACTCAACATCAACCATAAATTATGTAAACCCATGTAAACCCACTTTTTTGCTATTTGAGTAGTTAAAGACCTACGAAGTTTTAAAAACTTCGTAAGTCTGACTTTCATAGTTACCTTATATTTTTACGGATCCGGCTAAGCGATTGCGGGGTAATCCCTAAATAGCTGGCAATATCTTTTAAAGGCACACGTAGCGCGATATCAGGGTTTTGCTCTGTAAACAGCCGGTACTGTTCTTCGGCCGCTTCGCCAAGATAACGGTTACGAACATTTACCTTGTGTATCAAATGCTGCTGGTTAATTCCATCTATGACCTCCCGGAGGTAAGGCAGCTCTGTATACAGTCCCATCAATCTGGTTTTAGTTATCACCATGATCTCGGCATCACAACAGGCCTGGATAACTGTTGGAGTGATACTGCCTTCATTAAAACTCTGCAGAATAGTGCAGAGGTTATTTTCGCGGTAGAAAAAGTGGGTGATATCCACACCACGTTCATTATGAGTGGCTATACGTACCACGCCATTGCAAACAAAATACACCTCGGAACATACCCGATGCCCCTTAAACGGATACTCCCCTTCCTTAAAACTTTTCAGTTCAAAAGCGTTCAGGATCAGGAGGGCATCATCATCTGAAATGTGCCGAAACTGTTGAAAATAACTGATAAGCGGATTGGGCATAAGCATTCGAGCAAAATGATCAGGCAAATATATCAAAGCTTTGCAGTTCCTTCTCCTCGCCATTAATGATGACGGAGAGCTGATGTTTACCGGGATAAAAAGTACGGGTGGTGATTGGCTTAAATGGCTGTTTTCTTTTAATTACGGCCTTCTCGCCAGGCAGGTAAAGCCGTTCGCTTATTTTGAATACCTTTTTACTGAGTTGCCCATTGGCTTTATTATAGTAAATACCATATTCCAATCGTACGGTTTGCTTCTCCGCATGATCGTTGGTTACTGTAAAAGTAAATTCCAGGCTGTCCCCTATCTTAACTTCGGGCGTCAGTATCCGGAAGCCGGTCATAGCCAGACTTTTGCTCTCCAATCCATAATGCTGCAATATTTCGGCATGGCCGCTTTTTAAAAGGGTACGACTGGCATGTTTTATTATAGCGTCGGTTTCTTTACTGGTGCCGTGCCATTTGCGGGCAATGGCCATCATTACTTCCGGGTGATCTTTAGAGATATCGTTCAGGTTATTGGCTACGCTTTTACGTACCCATTCGGATGCATCATTCTTTAGGTTTTCTAAAACGGATAATACTTGCGTTGGATCTTTTTTCAACGCGGGTATCGCCAAACCCCAGGGCAGCCGTGGCCTGCTGCCTTCACTTGCAAAACGGCGCACCTTGTAGTTTTCATGTAACGACCATAGCTGCATTTGCGGCATCATCTGGTCGGTGTATTTTAGTAAGAATGGCCTTACCGCAAATTCACAGCTTACAAACTGGGTAATAAATTCCAGGGCCATAACGGATGTTTCATAATCATCAAGGCCATAAACTTCTATATAATCGGGCAGGAACATCATAGCCAGGCTGTCCTCACCAAAATGTTCAGCACGTAAGCGTGTAATGATCTTTTTCATCATTTCAACAGCTGCCGGAAAATCAGCAGGCATAAACTCACGCAACACTATGGAATTATGCCGCATCCGCTCTTTCAGCGCCTTGTTTTCATACCCATCAATAAAAATAAGCGACAGGAAACGCTTTTTATCAAAATCTGGAAGTATATGGGTAAGTACGTCTGTAAAGCGGTCATAAAACGCCGGAGAATAAATATCTTTTAACAAGCTGCTCATTGGTATTATTTGGTCTCTAAGGTATCAATTGAGGGCTGTTTTTACCAATTATCAATTTCACCCGCTGAGTAGCACATAATACTTATCATTTCATCAATAATACATGTTCAAACGAATAATATCAGCACTCTTTCATCGTCAGCAAAAACCAGGCACTCAATAAAAAACTTAATATTAATTATTTTTCACCTTTGTTAAGAAACACAAAACCAAAAGATCAATTATTACCTGTTGATAAAAATATTAAAGTAAAGAGAAATGAAGGTAGATATTGTTATTCTTTTTTATTTCGCCCCCAGATTACCGACAAATAAAAACCACAGCAGGATACCTGATTAACTTACTGTAACTCAACCCATGCTACAATTTATTTTCATATATTAATTTAACAAAAACAACTTATAAAGCACATATAATTCAAATGCTGAAAAACATAATTAAACCATTAATTAATGTTATTACAACACTTATCAACATTATATTAACTAAAAACCGCTTTTTTTATACTGAAAAGGCCCCCTTGGGTTAGTATTTACTTTCCCGGAACCATTCAAGTTAAATGTAATACTTAAAAGGCTATGAATATTATTCAGTGGAACATCAGCAAGGGCTAGCTAAAAGTGTAAATCCACTCAAAAGCGATGAAAGCTACTAGCTATTAAAACAACAAAAGGAGCAATCACTCGCTTTGTTGATTGCTCCTTATCAGATCAGTTAGACGCTCCTGGCGTTAAATCTTATTCGTAAAACTTAGGTGCTATCGCCATAGATAGCAACTCTGTTTTGTGTTTATCCAATAGCTTTTTCCACCAGAACTGAAACTTACGCGGATATACCACCCGCTCTTTAAAATCAGCCTTGTGAAGATCTTCCATAGCCAATAGTTTGTGCATCACTTTTCGTGAATGATCAACAACTGCGTGCGATCGTTCTGTATACCCCAATATGCGGTTTATTTCCCGGTTGGTTTTTCCTATCAGTATATATTCAAATATCTGCAAATGCAGTGTTGAAAATCCTTTGGTTTTGAGTAACGGCCTGCTTACTGATAATCTATCCTCCTTAATCATAAACCCCTTTGTTAAATCTTTACTTTACACTATTTTATTCACTCTCTAATCAACCTTAAATTATACATGGCAAGCAGGGGGCCATTGCACAGTTCTTATTTACAAGGATTACTTCCAGGTGCATTCGGGTCTTTTAATACTTTAAACTCAGTACGCCTGTTTAACTGGCGACCAGCAGGGTTATCTTTTCCGTTTGGAAGTGAGTTTGGTGCCACAGGTTTTCTTTTGCCATAACCTTTAGCGTATATACGTGTCGCTTCGATACCTTGTGATATGATATATGTAACACAGGATTGAGCCCTGGCCTGTGATAGCTTATCGTTATACTTATTTGAACCTATAGAGTCGGTATGCGCACTTAATTCAACCTTTATAGTTGGGTTATCCTTCAGCACAATTACCAGTGTATCCAAAACAAGTTTTGAGGCAGGTCTTAATGTGGCTTTGTTAAAGTCGTACAACACATTTTTGATGACAATAGGCTTATCCGGTGTAAAGGCCTGTAAGCAGATTTCCGGACTGTATAAGGTATCATTACGCATGGTGCCCGAGGCCGGTGCAGGAATATTTTTAGCAAAATAACAGCCTTTCTCCAATCGGAGGCTATGAGGGCGTTTATCGGTTACGTCAAATGCATATCGTCCTGTTTTATTAACCACCATTTGTTTAATGGTATCTTTTGTTAACGAGTCGATAAAGCTCACTTTAACGCCTTCTAACGGTTTATGAGTGTCGCAATCAGTAATAATACCCGATAACACATACTTTTTATTTACTGCCGAGAAAATAGCCAGGCAGCAGTCCGATTCACGGTCAGAGCTGATATAAAACTTGGTGGCATCATCATGATCCGGCAGGAAATATAAATCGTCTTTGGCCGAATTAATGGGATAGCCCAGGTTCTTGGGTTCGCTCCACTTATCTAATGTGCTTTGGCTTTCGAAAAAGTCAAAACCACCCAGACCTATAAATCCTTTTGAGCTATATACCAATCTTTTATTGGGCAGATCATAGTAAGGAGCCTCTTCATCAAACGCGGTATTGATCACACTACCCAGGTTAGTTGAATTTACCGCATCGCCATTAAAATTAAGGTAAGCCACCCAAATATCGTCGCCACCCTGGCCACCTGGCTTATTAGAAGAAAAGAACATACGTAAACCATCAGAAGTAACAAATGGCTGTATGGAGTTAAACCCATCCACATTTACATTACTATTCATTTTTTTTGGTGCCGACCATTCATTATCCACCTTATCGCAATAATAAATAGCGTGTATGGTTTTGCTGCCATCTTTGTACCAGCGGGTAAAATACATCCTCTTTCCATTTTCATTAAACGAAGGGGTTCCGTATTCTACTTCTTTTTTGCTTTCCGGATCTTTGAAACTGATCGCCACAGGTAAACCAGGTTTTGATTTATCAAGCTGATATACACGGTTCAGGTGTTTTTTCTCATCCTTAGCAAACCTGGATGAAGTAAAATAGTTGTTCCCATCACGTTGTACCAACGAGTAATCAGAACCATCTGATGAGTAAGGATCTTTCAACTTAGCTACCTCCACCAATAATGGATACTGATATTGATCTTTCGCAAAATGACAATTTTTGATCTCTTTGGTAGCAATATCCTTGTACTTGCTTTCGCCATTGTAATTGGCCTTAAATTGTTCCAGTTGTTTTATGGCATCGTCAAAGTGCTGAGTAGCCCTTAAACACACGCCATACCAAAGGCGGGCCAATGGATATTCTTTTTCATAGTTGGCACTGATTACTTTATAATACCAGCCTTCGGCCTCCACATAATTTTCATACAAACGGTATGACTCCGCTAACTGATAGGATATGTAGGCCTGATCACCTTGTTTTGTAGGCTTTTTGCTGGTTTTTTCGCCGGCATGATAGGGAATAGCCTGCAGCAAGGTAAGGCTCAACCCTTCGGCAGCTCTTTTGTAATAGAAAGCAGCCTCATAGTAATCCTTATTGTTAAATGCCTTGTCGCCATAAACCCTCGGATTTTCTTTACTATATTGGGCATTAACCCCTTTAAACACAAGCAGTATAAGTAAAGTAAAAATTATTTTCTTCATGTTGATAAAGTTTAAAGCCTTGGGCAAATTGCTTCCGGTTCCTGGATGCGTTTGCGAAATACATAACTTACCGATAACTCAATACCTCCGTTGCCAGATGTGGCCCGGGTAAGCGATGATGTATTGAAATCATAACTTGCACCTATGATGAGGCTGTTAACATGGTATCCGACGTTAGCAATAGCCGCATCCTTAAAACGATACATACCGCCCAATATTAAACCTTTATCATCCTGTAGTTTTAATTCTGAATAAGCGCCTACGGCTTTCTCTTCGGCTTTTTGTTGCCTGATATAAATAGCATGCGGGATAATATCAAAATAATCTGACGCTTTTATACGTACACCTGCATGCACGGTATAACGTATAGGTAACTTAAGACTGGTACCATCAACGGCAAACGGATCTTTTGAACGCGCAAGGTGTGATACACTTACACCACCAAAAAGGTTGGCATTATGCAGAGGATCGCCATCATAATAGAAAACACCGGCGCCTGCGTCAAAGATGGTAGCATTGGTATTCAAAAAGTTTTCGTTACTGGGCAATGTGGGATCAAAACCGCTGTTTGGATTAAACTGGCTACCAAACTGGGCTTTGTTGGGGTCGAAACTGCGGTTAATGATACCCGCCTGTACACCAAAGCTTACTTTTTTATAGCCATCGTTTGATACGGCTATGGCATAACCAAAAGACCCGTAAGCGGCAAAGTAGTTATATCCTACATCACCTGCTGCCTGGTTAATCACATTAAAACCTACCCCCACTTTATCAGTTGGCCTGAAATCAACAGACAAGGCACCCGTTTGATACGCATTGTTGATTGTTGCGTATTGATTTTTAAAATTCGCGTTGACACGCACATCACCGTTGATCACACCGGTTAATGCCGGGTTCAGATACAAAGGATAGGCGTAATATTGCGAAAAATGCGGATCGATCTGCGCCTTTAATTGACTTATTGCTCCAATCTGAAGCAGTATTGCCATGATAACTATAACTCTTTTTTTCATAGTAGTTTTATTAATTGTGATGCGGTCATGAAGTACGGTATCATGTAGTTATTACATGATACCGTACATAAACAGGCCTTATCTTAATAGCGTAACTGTACCCTTTTTCTTGATTACCTGACCATCATTCAAGGTAGCCTCAACATAGTAAACATATACACCTACCGGCTGCTTGTTACCTTTATAGGTACCATCCCATCCGCTTGCTTTATTAGTTGATTTGAATTGCAGCTCACCCCATTGATCATAAATTGATAATGATAAAGTGTTGATGGCAGTTCCATAAACGTACAGTATGTCGTTATTTCCATCACCATTTGGAGTAAATGCATTCGGTACAAATATTCCATTACCAAATGGATTGTTTGTAGTTCCGGTAACCGCGGCTGAGTTAGCACTCAACTGGCACGCAGAGTTTCCGGTGGCACGTACAATAATAGTAGCCGATGCTCCTGGTTGTAATCCGCTTACTGTATGGCTTAAGCCGGCAGCGCCCGAGCTTGGCGCAACAAAGTGCTGTCCGTTATCTAAACTTATCTGGTAACCGGTTGCTCCGGTAACCGCACCCCATGTAAAGGTGATGGTTTCTGTAGTACTTGAACTCACGGTAACTACCGGTGCAGCCAGCGGAGTAAGTATAGTAACTGTTACCGGTGTCCTGGTGATTGACACGCAACCGCCTGCAACTTCCGCTTCAGCATAATAAGTAGTATTTGCTGTTAGTACCGGAGTAGTAAAGTCGGTGCCGGTAAATAGTGCCGCACCGCCTGTATTAGCTGCATACCATTTTATAGTAGCACCTGGCGTGGCGCTTGTGGCTGATATAGTAGTGCTTGTTCCAGGACATACAGATGTACCCTGAGCGCTTGCCTGCGGCGCTATTGGCGCAGATGTTACCGTTACAGTAACACTTGTACGTGAAGCAGATGGGCAACCTGTATTATTTACCGCCTCGGCAAAGTAAATGGTATTGGTAGTAAGCGTAGGCGTAGTAAAGCTTGTGCCGCTTGCTAATGCAGTACCGCCGCTAGCTGAGCTATACCAGTTATAGGTAAAACCTGTTTGCGGATTAGAGATAGTTAACGTTACCGACCCTCCGGCGCAATCATTTACTGAATTACCGCCAGCTATTACCGGCGCTCCAGGTGCCGGAACCGCAGTTACCTGTACAGTAGCCACACCCGTGCTTGAGCATGATCCGCTTGCTGCTTCTACATAATAAGTAGCATTGGCGTTAACAGCTCCTATCGGGAAGCTTGCTCCTGTAAATACCAGGTTAGTTCTGGCGGCATCGGTATACCAGTTATAAGTAATACCTGCCTGTGGCGATGCTACAGAAAGCGTTGCCATACTACCCAAACATACCTGTGGATTCGGCACAGAAACTGTTGGTGTTGATGGCTGAGGCGTTACCGTTACAGCTGCAGCTATTCTTGTTGATGCATTACAGCTTTGAGCATTTGTTGCTTCAACATAATAGGTTGTGTTAGCTGTTAACACAGGAGTTGTAAAGGCTGAACCTGTAAATATTGAAGTTCCGCCGGTGGCTGATGTATACCAGCTATAAGTTGTGCCAGCCACAGGATTGGTTATTTTAATTGTAGCTGCACTGTTTTGGCAGGTAGTTAAGCTGGTCTGATCAAGTGTTGGATCAGGCGCTTTGGTATTATCAATAGTAATAGTTACCGAAGTACGTGGTGAACCAGATGTACAGCCCGTAGCGGTGTTCACGGCTTCTACATAATAAGTAGTAGCTGCTGTAATTACCGGTGTAGTAAATTGAGCTCCGGTAAATATCGGTGTACCGCCTGTTGCTACATTGTACCAGTTAAAAGTTACACCTGGTGTAGTGCTTGTTGCAATTAATACAGCCGAGCCACCTGCACACACTGTTGGTGTTGATGAACCTGCCTGAGTGGTTACCGTTGGCCCGCTAGGCAATTGATTGATAACCACATCAACTTTAGTACGGGTAGCTGATGTACAACCAATGCTGTTTGATGCTTCTGCATAATATGAAGTATTAGCTGTTAACACTGGTGTGGTGAAAGTTACCCCGCTTGCCAATGCTACCCCTCCAGTGGCAGAGCTGTACCACTTGTAAGTAAGCAATACACTTGGATTAGAAACAGTCAGCGTAGCTGCAGAGCCTGAACAAGTTGGCACGGTGTTACCACCTGCTATTACTGGTGCACCAGGTGCTGCTACAACCGTAACTTGTGCAAAGGCAAGGCCATTGCTGCTGCAACCTGTGCTGTTTACTGCTTCTACATAGAAATCTGACGTTGCAGTGATAGCACCCGTTGTATAAGGATTACCGGTAAACAGTAAGTGATTCTTGGTAGTGGAATCATACCAGTTATAAGTAATACCTGCTTGAGGTGTTTGTATAGACAATGTAGCTGTACTGCCTAAACATACCTGCTGATTAGCAGCGGCTACTACCGGATCTGGTGGAAGCGGAGTAACCGTTACCGTAGCCTGTGCACGTGCTGATGAATTACAGTTGCCTGCACTTGCCGCCTCAACATAGTAGGTAGTTGTGGCAGTTAAAGCCGGGGTAACAAATTGTGTACCGGTAAATAACAGCGTACCATTAACCGGGGCATCGTACCACCTGTAAACCAAACCTGTTTGCGGGTTAGATATATTGATAGTAGCCGATGATCCAGAACAAGCAGTTAAACCGCCCGAAGGTATTTGTATAACCGGAGTTGGAGGTACCGGCAATACGGTGATATCTGTTTGCGTACGTGAGGTACTGGTACAGCTGCTTGCACTTACAGCCTCAACGTAGTAGGTTGCATTTGCTGTTAAATTGGTAAGGGCAAATGATGTTCCGGTAAATACCGCTGTACCGCCGGTGGCTGCTGTGTACCAGTTATAAGTAACACCTGCAACCGGATTGGTAACACTGATAGTAAGACTACCACCGTTACAAACTGAGCTTTGCGTAGCGCTTAATGTTGGCGCAATTGGCAATCCGTTTGGCGTAATATTAACCGCTGTACGGCCACCGCCATTTACGCAGCTGGTAGTAGAGTTAGTAGCTTCAATATAGTAAGTGATATTCTGCGTAATAGCAGGAGTAGTAAACGTTGCTCCGGTATGTACTGATGTACCGCCGGTTGCTGTAGTATACCAGTTGTAATCAACACCTACTTGTGGTGAAGTTACTGCCAGCGTAGCCGGGCTGCCAGAGCAAACCTCCACATTTGGTGATTGTACACCTGGTTTTGACGGCAGCTGATCAACTTTTACAGTAGCTACTGTACGTGCCGGGCTGGTACAAGTACCATTTGCTGCCTCAGCATAGTAAATGATATCTGATACTGGTGAAACAGTAAAGGTTGCACCGGTAAATACAGGGGTTCCACCGGTTTGCGATGTATACCAGTTAATAGTTGCTCCGTTAGCATTGGTTACTGCGAAGGTAACACTTTGACCCGCGCAGATCTCAAATGCAGCCTTGGTCAATACCGGGTTCACAGGCGATGGCGTAACGTTAACCGTTGCGCCTACCCTATTAGGGTTAGGACATAAGGTTGCGGTATGGCTGCTTTCTACATAATAAGTAGTAGTAGCCAGCACGTTGGTTGGGCTGTAAGTTGCACCGGTATGTACCAGTGTGCCACCTACTGCCGCAGTATACCATCTGTAAGTTACACCAGCACGTTGGTTGCTCACTGTAAATGTAGCAGTACCACCGGCACAAATATTTACAGTATTGGTAGCCAATTGCGGTGCTTCAACCTGTTTGCTTGCGTAATAGATATTAAGCGTGGTTAATAAGGTTGCGATACCTGAGTTCAAACGAACTTCTACCCTGTCAAATGCTGCTTTTGGCGCAAATTTGATGATAGCGGTCTGTGCACCTGGAAGTATTACAATCTTCAGCAAGTTGCTGCTTAGTGTAATACGATCGCCGTTATAAGTAGCACCATTGTAGGATGCCAATTGTATAGAACCAAGCACATTCACATCAGCCAGACTTGCAGGAACGCTTATTTTCAAGGTCACTGTATCACCAACAAGTCCGGGATCTGTAAATATCAGTTTTTGAGCCACATATGAACCCAATACGCTGATAGGCAAATGAAGCTGGCTAAAGTTGGTAGTATCCTGGTCAACTGAATTATTTTCATCAGTTACACCGCAGGCAACGCAAATCAGGCCGCCATTCACATCCGTAGTTTGGGTCGATGCAAAGTCGCAACTGGTAGAGAATATCGGATTTACTTTAACAGTAACCGCAGTACGTGTTGTACTGGTACAACCAGAGCTGGTTAATACAGCCTCTACGTAATAAGTAGTGTTTGATGTTAAAGGCGGAGTAGTAAATGTAGCTCCGGTAAATATTGGCGTACCACCAGTTGCCGATGTATACCAGTTAAAGGTAGCACCCGCTGTGGTTGATGTAGCTGTTAAAGTAGCTGTTTGGCCAGAAGTGATCTGTCCGCCCGGTACGTTCGAGGTGATAACCGGAGCAACAGGTGTAGGATTAACAATCACATCTGCCTTAGCCCTTGTTGAACTGGTGCAACCACCTGCTGCAGCTTCAACATAATAAGAAGTGCTGGCGGTTAATGCAGGTGTTGTAAACTGCGGACCAGTAAATACTGGTGTGCCACCGGTTGGCGTAGTATACCAGTTAAAGGTAACTCCAGCCTGAGTTGAAGTAGCCGATAATACAGCAGATGAACCAGAACAGGTTGATACCGGTGTTTGTGACACAATAGGCACCAATGGAGTAGCTGTTACATTAGCTGTTACTTGAGTACGGCTTGAACTACCGCAAGCGGCAGCGCTCGTAGCTTCAACATAATACGATGTTGTTGATGTTAATAACGGTGTTGTGAATGCAGGACCCGTAAATACTGGTGTACCGCCGGTTGGCGTAGTGTACCAGTTAAAGGTAACTCCCGCAACCGCTTGTGCGGTAAATGTTGCCGGCTGACCAGAACATACGGTTAAAGTTGGCACAGCAACAACTGGAGCGGCAGGAGCCGGAGTAACTGTTACAGTTGCCGGTGTGCGTATAGCCTGGGCGCAACCATCAGCGGTGCGGCTGGCTTCTGCATAGTATGTCGTATTAGCAGTTAATGCCGGTGTGGTAAAGGTAGTACCAGTAAATACTGCAGTACCGCCGCTTGCCGAAGTATACCATCTTACGGTAACATTTGCAGGTACGGTTGCACTTAAAGTAGCTTGTGATCCCGCACAAATAGTAACATTCGCCGTGGTGATTGTTGGTGAAGCCACCGATTGGTAAGCATCATAAACATTCACTGCGCTAAGCAAGCCGGCCACGCCTGAGTTAAAGGTGATCTCAACCCGGTCAAATGTATGCGCGGCTTTAAATTTATATTTGAAACGGGTGGTACCGTTCAATAAAGTAATTTTCAGTAATGATCCGTCAACGGTAACACGGTCACCATTGTAGGTTGAACCATTATAGGTGGCCACTTGGATCTGTGAAAGCAAGCCAACGTCGGCCAATGAACCAGGTATACCCAGATCTACAGTCACGCTGTCGCCAACAATGCCGGTATTGGCAAAACGCAAGGTTTGTTGTGCCGATCCTCCCAGTAAACCTACCGGTACGTGTATTTGTGAGAAGGTTTCGCTATTGTTATCAACCGCACCACCGGCATTGCTCACACCACATAGTAAACAGATACCGTTCACTGAGCTTGTCTGATCAATTGCAGCGTCGCAAGGAACCGGATTAGGTCCAATTGGATTTACATTAATTACGCCCGATGCTCTTGAAGCTGAAACGGCTCCGGTAGCAGGAATACTTGACTCGGCATAATAAGTAGTCTGCGCAAATATGCCAGGGCTTACAAAGTTTGCTCCGGTAAATATGCTGGTACCTCCGGTTGGAGTAGTAAACCAGTTAAATACAGCACCCGGAGTAGTTGATGATGCTGTTAAGCTGCCAGAAGTACCCGCGTTAACGGTTTGTGTTGGCGGATTAACGGCCACGTCTGGTATAATGATAGGCTGAGTAACAGTCAGGATCACTGGGGTACGCTGCGCGCTTACGCAACCAGAAGCCAGTGAACTTTCAGCATAATAAGTTGTAGTAGCAGTTAAAGGTGGGGTAATAAATACCGAACCTGTAAACACAGGAGTTCCGCCGGTTGCTGTAGTGTACCATTTAAAGATAGCTCCCACAGTTGTTGAACTGGCTGTCAATGTAGCTGAGCTTCCTGTGGTAACCTGACCACCGGCCGGGCTTACAGCTACTGTTGGAGCAACCGGTACTGGGTTAACTGTTACATCCGCCTTGGTACGGGCCGGACTAACACAGCCGTTTGCCGAAGCTTCTACATAATAAGATGTATTTGCAGTAAGTACTGGTGTTGTAAATTGTGCACCGGTAAATAATGGTGTACCACCGGTCGCTGCAGCATACCAATTGTATACCACACCGGCCTGTGTAGGCGAAACAGTTAACACTGCAGATGAATTTGAACACACAGGTACCGATGCCTGAGCCAGAACCGGGTTAACCGGAGCCGGGGTAACATTGGCAGTTGCAGCCACCCTGTTAGGATTAGCACAGCTGCTGGATACACGGCTGCTTTCTACATAATAAGTGGTAGTAGCAGTTAATGCAGTTGTTGTAAAAGTTGAACCGGTATGTACCAAAGTGCCGCCAGTAGCCGAAGTGTACCATTTATATTGTACACCCGCACGGGCGTTATTCACGGTAAAGGTAGCTGTACTGCCAGCGCATAAACTAACAGCATTTGCAGCAAGCCTTGGCACCTCTACCTGTTTGGTAGCATAGTAAATATTTAACGTATTAAATAATGAGGCTAATGCGCCGTTAAACCTGATCTCGACCCTGTCAAATGCCGATTGCGGAGCAAACTTCACTAACGCGGTCTGGTTACCGTTCAGCAATGTAATTTTCAGCAGACTGCTGCTTAAGGTAACACGGTCATTATTATAAGTGGCTCCGTTAAAAGAAGCTATTTGTAATTGATTTAAAACACCTACGGTAGCCAGACTTGCCGGAACTGATATTTTTACGGTTACCGTATCACCCACAACACCGGCATCGCTGAATATTAATTTTTGCGATACGTTTGATCCTACCAAACCTATTGGAACGCTCAACTGGCTAAAGTTGGTAGTGTCCTGGTCAACAGAATTATTAGGATTGTTTACGGCACAACCAACGCAAAGCAGGCCGCCGTTCACGTCAAATGTCTGTGTTGATGCAAAATCGCAGCTGGTTGAGAATATCGGATTTACTATAACGTCAACAGAAGTACGTGTTGCGCTTATACAACCCGCGGCAGAACTTGCCTCCACATAATAAGTGGTATTTGAAGTTAAAGCCGGAGTGGTAAATGAAGTACCTGTAAATATAGGTGTACCGCCTGTGGCAGAAGCATACCATTTGTAGGTAACGCCGGCTACAGGTGAGGTAACGGCTAGCGTAACCGATTGGCCCGATGTTACCTGGCCTGGAGCAGTAATAGTAGGCGCAACGGGTGTCGGATTAACCGACACATCCGCTTTTGCCCTTGTTGAGCTGGTGCAGCCCCCTGTCGACGCAGCTTCAACGTAATATGATGTATTGGCAGTTAATGCCGGGGTAGTAAATGAAGAACCCGAAGCTACAGGTGTGCCGCCTGTTGCAGTGGTGTACCAGTTAAAGGTAACACCTGCCTGGGTTGACGAGGCGGTTAATACAGCTGATGAACCAGAGCATATTTGAACCGGGGTAATTACGGTTGGTACTGTAGGCGTTGTAACTACATTAGCCGTAACTTGAGTACGGGCCGAACTGCCGCATGAGCCTGCATTAGCCTGAACATAGTATGAAGTATTTGCAGTTAATGCGGGGCTGGTAAATTGCGTTCCGGTAAACAATGGGGTACCACCGGTTGCAGTAGCATACCAGCTAAAGGTAACACCATTAACCGCTTGTACCGTGAATATGGCAGGTTGACCAGAACATACGGCTACCGTAGTAGCGTTAGCCACCGGTGCGGCAGGCGCCGGAACAATAGTTACAGTTGCCGGTGTACGGTTACCTTGCGCGCAACCATCAACCGTACGGCTGGCTTCGGCATAATAAGTAGTAGTAGCATTTAATACTGGTGTAACAAAGTTTGCACCGGTAAACACTGGTGTACCACCCGAAGCAGCAGTATACCATTTAATAGTTACGTTGGCCGGCACATTGGTGGCAGTAAGCGTAGCTGATGTTCCCTGACAGGTGCTTACGTTTGCTGTACCGATAGTGGGTGAAGCAACTGACTGGTAAGCGTCATAAACATTCACAGCATTCAATAAACCGGCCACACCTGAGTTAAACTGAATTTCAACACGGTCAAATGCCGCGCCTGCTTTAAAGGCTACTCTGAAACGGCTTGTACCGTTCAATAAAGTAACATTTAACAAAGATCCGTTTACACTAAAGAAATCGTTATTAAAAGTAGCACCATTGTAAGTACCTATCTGAATTTGTGATAACACACCTACATCGGCCAGTGAACCGGGGATACCCAATTCAACAATAATACTATCACCAGCAATACCTGGATGGGCAAATTGAAGGGTTTGTTGAGCAGAGCCTCCTAATAAACCTATAGGTACGTGTATTTGTGAGAATGTATTACGATCGTTGTCAATTGCTCCGCCGGCATTACTAATACCGCACAATAAACACAGGCCATTAGCCGAGTTGGTTTGTGCTGTGGCCGCGTCGCAGGCTACCGGATCGGTGCCAACTGGAATAATATTAACCACTCCAGCTGCACGGGTGGCCGATACTGCGCCGGTAGCAGTTACCACAGCCTCGGCATAATAAGTAGTATTGGCAAATACTGCCGGAGTTACAAAAGTTGGCCCTGTAAATATCGGGGTGCCACCGGTTGGCGTAGTATACCAGTTAAATACGGTTCCAGGGGTAGTTGAACTTGCGGTTATGGTGCCGCTTGTTCCAATGTTAACAGATTGTGTTGGCGGGTTAACACTTACATCCGGTATTACTATCGGGGTAACGGTTACAGGCACAACGGTTCTGTCTGGCGATACGCAGCTGCCTAATGAGGCTTCGGCGTAGTAAGTAGTATTAGCATTCAATACCGGGGTAGTGAAAGTACTACCGGTAAACACTGGTGTACCACCTGTTGCAGAAGTATACCATTTTATGGTAGCTCCATTAACAACAGTAGCTTTGAAAGTAGCGGTTTGGCCAGCCAGTATGGTAGCGCTCGAAGGCGTTACAACTGGTTTCACCGGTGTATCATCAACTATTATCTGTACTGGTGCACGTGTTGGGCTTACGCAGCTTCCGCCACGGCTGTACTCAACATAATAGGTTGTATTGGCAGTTAACGCAGGTGTAGTATAAGATGTTCCGGTATGAACAGCAGTACCACCGGTTGGGGTAGTGAACCAGCTAAAAGTTCCGTTAGCAGGCGCAGGTGAAGTAATATTCAATGTTGCCGGACTGCCTTTGCAAATTTCGGGAGCAGTTGGATTAAATTTAGGTGTAGGGTATTGCTGTACCGCGTAATAGATCTGTAAGGAGGTAAGCAGCGTAGCAGCACCCGAATTAAGGGTTACCACTATACGGTCATAATTCCCAACAGCCGGTATATAGGCAGCATACTTACCACTTCCACTCAGCAGTCTTAAAGTGAGCAATGAATTATTAAGCGGATAGGAAGCTACCTGTGTTGTGCCGTTATAAACAGCAACTGTTATCCCGCCAAGTAAGCTTACATCGGCTAAACCACCGGGTGTTTGCAAGGCAAGTTTAATAGTATCGCCTGCAAAACCTGGGTTCGGGAATATCAATGTTTGTGAAGCTGATCCTCCTAAAAGCCCAACAGGTACGGTTATCGTTGATGCCGTAGTGGTGTCTGCATCCGCAGCTAAGGCGCCATTATTAATAACGCATAGTAAACACAAACCATTAATGGAGGTACTTTGCTGATTAGCAAATGTACAAGGTGAATTATTATTGATGGTTACCGTTATAGTTATCGGGGTACGGGTAACCGACTCGCAACCTGCAGCGTTAGCAGCGGCTACATAATAAGTAGTGGTGCTGAAAAGTGCTGGTGTTGTGTACGGATTACCTGTAAATACAGGTGTAGCAGCAGCAGCCGAAGTGTACCAGTTATAAGTAATACCTGTTTGTGCATTGCTGACAGTGATAGTAGCTGTTTGGCCGGCTACAATGGTTGAGTTATTTACGGCCAGAACCGGAGCAGCTGGCTTAGGCGATACAGTCACAGTTGCTACTGCACGGGTACCGCTTACGCAACCTGCTGCGTTAACCGCTTCGGCATAATAAGTAGTGTTTGCGCTTAAAGCCGGACTGGTAAAGTTAGTTCCGGTAAACAATGGCGTGCCGCCTGTTGCAGCTGCATACCAGTTATAAGTTTGTCCGGCTACTGGCGAAGCAATGGCCAATACAGCCACATCACCATCGCAAATAGTTACGTTTGGTGCAGTAAGCGTTGGCGCCGCAGGCAGCGGACTTATAGTAGCAGTTACTTTAGTACGTGTGGTACTTACGCAGGTGCCGCCGCTTACCGCTTCGGCATAATAGCTGGTAGTAGCGGTTAAAGCCGGGCTGGTAAAAGTATTACCTGTAAACAATGGTGTACCACCGGTTGCCGCGGCATACCAGTTGATAGTAACGCCAGTTACCGGTGTAGCCGCAAATATGGCTGTTGAGCCAGGACATACAGTAGTATTAGCATTGGCAACAACAGGTGCAGCCGGAATCTGGTTTACATTAATAGTTACCGCTGTACGGGTAGATGCCGTAGCGCAACCCGGACGAGTTGCCGACACATAATAGGTAATGTTGTTGGTTAAAGCAGGTGTAGTAAAACTTGCACCCGTAAATACAGCAGTACCGCCTGTTGGCTGGGTGAACCAGCTGAAGGTTGTACCCGCCAGGTTGGCAGTAGCGTTTAATGTAACCGTACTACCCGCGCATAATTGTGCTGTGGTTACCGCTACATTATTAACTTTTATGATTGGCTGAGGTATATCTATCTCGCCCTCATTCAGATCAAGAGTTGAGAGTACATTGGCTACCCCACCCAGCCGGAGCTGAACACGGTCAAATACTTTTGGAGGCACGTAGCTAACGGTTAGCCGCTGCCTGTTATTGGCAAAGTCAAGTAAGCGTATAGTAAGTAATGACGCGCTTAGGAACTGCGTGTCATTATTATCGGTATTGCCGTTAAATGTGGATATGGATATACTCGAAAGAAGCCCTACATCCAGTAAGGATTTGGGTATGGTTAGCGTCAGTTTTACAGAATCGCCAACAGTTGATGCTGATTGAAAAACAAGTGTTTGTTGTGCAAATGCCCCTAAAGCACCAACACCCGCGTTAAGGGTGGATGCTGTATTTAAATTACCGTCAATAGCATTCTGAGGATTTACTACCCCTCCTACATTTAAACCCAGCCCAAGCAATGCCGATGATATACCATGTAATTCATCATAAGTGGTATTACAAACAGGCGGCCCAGGAGTAGTATAAAATGCATCGTACAGGTATATACTACTTAGCGCCCCTAACAAACCTCCGCTAAGTGTCACCCTTACCCTGTCATAAGCCTGTGTTGGCGCATAAATTAACTCCAGTTGGTTATTGTTGCTGGCAACACTTGCTAATGTAGGGGCAGTAACCGGAGTACCTGCTACGCTGCCGTTATACGGAGTAATAGTTACGCCTCCCAAAAGTGTTACGTCAAGCAGGTTATCACCTGTTCCCAGTTTAATGGTCAGTTGCGTATTGGCCGGAACCGTAGTTGGAAATATAAGTTCCTGGTAAGTTGATGCTAAAAGACCAACCGGAACGTTTAAAGTGGAGAACGTTTGCAGATTTGCATCAATAGCATTGCCTTGATTATTAACCACGCAGCCCAAGCAAAGTAAACCTGTAGCGCCGCTTTGCTGAGTAGTAGCAAAATGGCGTTGTCCGAATATTTGACTTGTAGCACACAATAGCAGGCATAAAACTATTATGTACCTGCAATAAAAGGTAAAGGTTCTCATGCAAATATGAAGTTAAGGTAGGTGCAAATAGTTACACCTTTCAAAACTACATACCGCTTGAGGATAATTATTAATACATCTTATTCACTTATTCAGGCAGGCTCAATCCTCATTCACACTTTGTAATTATTGTTCATTTTGTTCATTAAATATTATTTTAAAACCTAGGGCTCTACATTTTTCGTAAACACAGTAAAATAAGGTAAAAACCCACTATTCGGGTAAAATATAACTGCAACATTATTTGATATTACCCCCGTATAATATTAGCAGTAACGTTAATTGTATAAATAACAACAACCTATTCAGATTAATTGCGTAATATAAATACTAACCTATTAACCTAATTGCTTGAGTCTATGATATCCTTTTCACCAATTCAGTTTGAAACGTTGAAATCCAAAGTACTCGCCAATGCTAATATCAGAAGCATTACTCCGGGTGACTGCAAGGCGCTTGCATTTCAAATATATTCAAAAACAAAATTAACCGTAAGTGAAACCACGTTAAAACGGGTGTACGGCTTTGCCTATAGCAAATTCAAACCATCATTGTTCACTATTGATGTTTTAGCAAAATTTTGCGACTACGAAGGCTGGGATGACTTTTGCGAACGTGAAAGCGTACCTTCTGAAAAATCCCAAAACGAGCACGTGGATTGGAAAACCCTGAGTCAAAATGCGGCAAAGATCACTCATTTTACGCTTCAGGCTTTAAAAAACCGTTCGGGCATCCCTTTTGGCCAAACTATCCGCCGCAAATTTATCGATGATCATTTTGATGAGTTTTTAAGGGGCGACTACACGGCAACCGTATTTGCGGCTCCTTCGGGATATGGAAAAACAATTGGTCTTTGCCACTGGATAGATGAAAAATTAGAATCAGACAGTAACGATATCATTCTGTTTTTTAGCAGCAGCGCGTTAATGAACGTTTTTTTAAGCGGGCGCGATCTGAACGACTGGCTGCTGGCTTTACTGGGCTACTCGCAGGAGGAAGATATTGAAGCGCTATTTGATATCAATAAACGTAACGATGGCAGGTTTTATCTTATTATTGACGGTTTTGATGAACACATGTTCAAAAACGATCAATTTGAACTGGTATTAACCCAATTGATGGATATTTTTTCCTTCTATCAATCACATGAGTGGTTTAAGCTGGTTTTAACTATGCGGTCGGCCAATTGGATCAATAATAAACATAACATGGAGTTTGGGCTTAAAAACTGGTTTACCGGTTTTATAACAGATCATGACCTCACCACCAATGTGCCTTTGTTTAATATCCAGGAGATTAAAGAACTGAGCCGTAAAATAAATCCCGATGTTCAGAACCTGGTAGCCATTGATGTGGCCAACAATTTCAATCATCCTTTATATTTCCAGTTCTATTATAAACAGAACAAGAACAATTTTTCGCTCAGCAACATTGATCACATTTGTATATATGAACTCATTTCCATATTCATACTGAATAAGGTATACCTGGGCCATTATGCAACCGAAAAGATCCTGCTGTTGAAAGGTTTGGTTGACGAAATGGATTTCCAGGCCGGTATATATGAGCTGGATAAATTTAAGTGCAACGATCTGCTTAAACAATACAGCCATGCTTATAATGAATTGTTAAGTATTGGCTTTTTACGTGAAGTAAACTCCAGCAACGATTTTCAGTTTAAAACCCTTGTTCAGTTCGGGAACAATAACTTCCTCGAATTTACCATCGCCCGTAAGCTGCTTTTAGATAATAACCAGCGTTTTGATCTGCAATTGATTAAACAGATCAATAATGCATTTAATGACAGTGAGCATAAATTACCGGTTATAAAATGGTGTGTGATACACGCGGTTAAAAACGGGCAACAGGAAAGCTTTGAACTTTTAGCTCAAACCAACCTTAATCCTAAAGAAAAATCGGAGCTCATCATTTTTTTAGGCGATTTGCTCCAGCGAGTCTGCTTTGGGTCGACCAACGCTGAGGCTACTGCCAATTTTTTTAAACAGGATTGCAGCGATGGGCTTTTTTATTACTTTTTCGGGCTGGAGCTGGTTAATACCGATTACAAAAAGGCACTCCAAACTTTGTTAAAGTTTGAGCTTTCTGACCATAAAAAGGTACTTACTTATACCGCTTTGGCTACTATAGCCATACTCCAGCTGGATTTGAAGCAACTGGAAGATCACCTGGCGAAATTAAAAAGTTTCCCGCAGGACGATTTCCATCACTTTGCCATTAACCCGCTGCATTGCCTCAATGCCATTTATCAGTATCTGAAATATGGTATGATCAGGAAGGACTTTTTTGCCGAGATCACCCGTTTCTATTTTAATCCGCCAAAACAAAGCGAAACCATACATAACAGAAAAGCGAACGATCTTATTTTCCTGTTATCGGCCTATTCTACTTTTATTTGCCGCAAGCCTTATAAAACATTAAGATTTGTTAACGCACTTCATTCCATAGATAAAACCAGCGCCGAAACATCATTTGCCTATAATTTCTTTTTAAAGATAGCCGAGTCTGATGCTTATTTTTTATTGGATAAGCAAGCTAACCTGTTGAAAAACAACGACGAGATTTCGGCTTCCCATAAACAGGCAGAGTATTTATTTACTCCTTTTATGAAATCGCTGTTTTATGGGCTTAAGATAAAAAATGCTATTTCAGGTAATGATTATTCAGCTATTAACAGTTATTTGAATTGCTTAAACCAGGTTTCGGACGAATCGGGCAACAAATTGTCAAAACTGTTTATTTATGCCAGCATTTTGAACAACGAGTTACTATTGAATCTTGATCCGCAATTGTACAAACAGGTATCTTACAACCATACCCGTTTATTACGCGAATGTGGCTTAAGCGTTGATGTGTTTATATCGCCCAAAAGCGAGGTTCTGGCATTAAAAGTAAAGGTTAACAACTAAATTAGTCGTATTTGAAGTCATCATTTTACTTTTAAACTTGCACGTATCTTTTTTACTTCTAATGCAGTAACCAGGCTACTATTGTTCCCGAAATTATTGCGGATATAAGTTAAAACCTGAGCTATCTGATCATCCGTCAGAAAATTATGCTTGGGCATTACACTATTATAAGGTACGTTTTTAACCTTAACCGGCCCTTCCAGGCCATTCAGCAATACCCGGATGGCGGTTTCCTTTTCCATGTATTTGCCTCCGGTAACCCATTCAGACCCGGCAAGAGGAGGAAAAAGGTTACCATCGCCTTTGCCATTTTTCTGGTGACAATTGGTACAATAGGTAGCATACAGTTTAGCGCCCCCGGTTAGCATACCACTCATCAGGTTGTTACGCATCACGTCGGGGGTTTTAAAACTTGGTAGCTTTTTCCGCAATTCCATCTTAGCCAACTGTGCTGTTGTGAATTTGGTTTTGTCGCCCTGATAAAATATCCGCCATACCCTCCCCTTCTCGGTATCACTTATATATAAAGAACCGTCGGGACCTTGCGATACCCCCATCGGCCGGTAAACCGCATCGCTCACGCTCACTATCGTATTATGGCCAGCAAATCCATCGGCAAAAATTTCCCAGGGGCCGGCCGGCTTGCCGCCTTTAAAAGGTACAAAGCAAATAAAGAAACCAGCCTGAGGATACGGCGACCTGTTAGTGGAACCATGAAACGCAATAAATGCTCCGTTTTTATACCTTGCCGGGAACTGGTTACCTGTATAAAACAACAGATCATTTGGTGCCCAGTGCGCCGGGAAAGCCATAATAGGTTGTGCATATTTAGCACCATCACCCACTTTTTTACCATCGCCGCCATATTCGGGGTTTAAAAGCTTTTTCTTTTTAATAGGGTCATAATAATAGTATGGCCAACCTGCATCCGTACCTTCCTTAATTTTTAAAAACTCTTCGGCTGGTGATACCGCGCTTTCCCACGGAGTAAATAGTTTAGGGAACTGTAAACGCAGATCATCGCGCCCGTGTGCTACTACATATAAACAGTTTTCGGCTGTGTTCCAGTCCATAGCCACTATGCTGCGCAGACCGGTAGCATAGCGCATACCATCAGCCTGCAATTGATTGGGTTTGTCTTCATCGAAACGCCAAATACCTCCATTTTCTTTCAACAGTGGGCAACCTGCTATACCCATAGACCCGGGCACACGGTTTTGCTCCTGGCAGGCATTAGAAGGTGCGCCGAAAGCCACATACATATGCCCTTTGTTATCAAACGCTAAAGGCTTGGCGTCATGCTCGTGTTCGCCATGGGTATCATGCACAATCAGTTCCAATTTACCATCGGGTACAAGTGAGTTCGGATTGAGTTTTACCCGGTACACATTGATTTCCGAACTAAAATAAAGATACCCCTTATGGATACGCATACTTGTACCATAGCTCCCTTTATCTTCATAATTGGCAAATTTTTGAATGATATCCGCTTTACCATCATGATTGGTATCTCTCAATGCCACGTTTCCGCCTATGGAGTCAGGAAAGCGCAGTTTTACATACACATCGCCATTATCATTAACTGCCAGATGGCGGGCCCGCCCCGCCAGGCTATCCACTACCACTACGGCCCTGAAATGACCTGGTAAAAACAAGCCCCCGTTATTTTTATCGGCAGGAGGCAAAGTGTCCTTATTCCCGGTAATGGTAAAACTGATGATAAAAAACGCGACAATAGCTATCGCAAATAAAACAAAACGGTTTTTCATGTATGGTAAAGGTTGATGTATAATAGATGTATCCTTTTATAAAGGATCTTAAGCTTGAAATGTTTAAATTAAGCTTATTTTTATAAACATACCTATCTTTTTAAAAAATTAAAAGAAGATTTTTATTGTACAGAAGATTTTTTAAGCCGTTCCCAGTATCCTATAAATACGCTATCTTATCTTCGCAATAAATTATTATCAGCTATGCCTGTATCCTCCTCCGAAAAAAACAAATTAGGTTTATGGACCAGCACCTCACTGGTGGTTGGCAATATGATAGGCGCGGGCGTGTTTTTAATGCCGGCAGCTATGGCCTCCTACGGCAGTATTGGCCTGCTGGGCTGGGTGTTTTCGGCAGTGGGTTCTTACTTTTTGGCCAAAGTTTTCAGTAACCTGAGCAAGTTGCTGCCCCATGCAACGGGCGGTCCATATGCCTATACCCGCAATGGTCTGGGCGATTTTGCCGGTTTCCTGGTAGCCTGGGGTTATTACCTAGCTGTAGCCTGCGCCAACGCGGCCATCACCATATCATTTGTAAGCGCGCTCAGCACTTTTTTTCCGGTACTTGCTTCCAGTGCCATTACAGCCATAGCTACAGGTTTATGTACCATTTGGCTGCTTACCTATATTAATACCCGTGGCGTAGTAACCGGGGGTAAAGTTCAGCTGGTAACTACTATATTAAAGGTAACGCCACTGATATTGGTAGCTATTGGAGGTCTGTTTTTTATCCAGGCTAAAAACTTTTCGCCCTTTAATGGCAGCGGCACTACTATATATGGCGCTTTAAACGCAACGGCCACCATGACCATGTTTGCCTTTATTGGTATTGAAAGCGCTACGGTACCCGCCGGCAGTGTGGCCAATCCCGAGAAAACTATTCCCCGGGCAACTTTATTGGGCTTAATGATCGCTACATTAGTGTATGTGCTGAGTAGCTTTAGCGTAATCGGCATAATCCCGGCAGCAACTTTAAAACATTCGGTGACCCCTTTTGCCGATGCTGCCGTAGTAATATATGGCAGCAATGCCCGCTATTGGGTGAGTGCCGGTATAGCTATTGCCGCCTTTGGCTCGCTCAATGGATGGACCTTATTACAGGGCCAGATGCCCTTTGCCATTGCCAGCGACAAACTATTCCCCGCCGTTTTTGCCCGTAAAAACAAAAAAGGCGTACCCTATGTGGGCATCCTGGTGAGCAGCGCGATGGTATCGCTTTTTATGAGCATGAATTATACCAAGGGCCTGGTGGAGCAATTCCGTTTTCTGCTACTGTTATCTTTGTTATCTATCCTGATCCCTTACCTGCTTTCGGCAGCCTCCTATTTAATTATCCGCGTAAAGCAAAAACAGGTTGACGGTTTAACCGGTGCTGTGGTATTAGCTATTTTGGCTTTCGGCTACGCGCTTTGGACCATCGCCGGTACCGGCAAAGAAGCCGTTTATTATGGTTTTTTATTGCTGATGGCTAGTATACCTTTTTATGTATGGGTGGCTTATAAGAAAAATAGCGGAAATTGAGGAGTTGGCAGTTTGCGGTGGGCAGTTAGTTGACTCACCCCGACATCGTTACGCTCGTCACCCCTCTCTTCGCTTTGCGCATAGAGGGGGAGGCCTTTATTTCGTTATCATCCTGAGGTACGAAGGATTTATTGCTGAACTTTGAAAATCGTAGAATAGATGCTTCACTCCGTTCAGCATGACAAACACATTTTTAACCCTCTTTGCGGCGAAGCTGGAGAGAGACTCACCCCGCGAAGCGTGGCGGGGTGAGTCTTCGCCGATAGATAAAAAACGCATCATTGCGAGGTAAGACTTACGAAGTTTTAAAAACTTCGTAAGTCTAAAATACCGTGGTTAAAACCCCTACCCTATTTCTCGTTCGACATGGAATAAGGTACATCTTCGGCTTTGATGCCGCGTTGTTTGTTGGGTGTGGCCGACATGTCAAAGTTCAGCTCGCCGCCGCCTAACAGGGCTTTGTGACTTAGCCAGTTAAAATCGTATGGCTTACCATTTACGGTTAAGCTGTTCACATATTTATTATCGGCACTGTTTTTTGGCGCGTTGATGGTGATGGTTTTACCGTTTTCCAGTTTTATCGTCAGCTTTTTAAATAAAGGAGCGCCTAATACGTATTGATCGCTGGCAGGGGTTACCGGGTAGAAACCCATAGCCGAAAATATGTACCAGGCCGATGTTTGTCCGTTATCCTCATCGCCGCAATAACCATCGGGCGTAGCTTTGTATAGTTTGTTCATGGTTTCGCGTGCCCAGTATTGGGTTTTCCATGGTTCGCCGGCATAGTTATATAAATAGATCATGTGCTGGATAGGCTGATTGCCATGCGCGTACTGGCCCATATCGGCGATCTGCATTTCGCGAATCTCGTGGATCACTCCGCCATAATAGCTATCGTCAAAAACAGGCGGCAGCGTAAATACAGAATCCAGCTTGGCTACAAATTGTGGTTTACCGCCAACCAGGTTGATCAAACCTTGTATATCATGGAAAACGCCCCAGGTATAATGCCAGCTGTTGCCCTCGGTAAAGGCATCACCCCATTTAAAGGGGTTGAAAGGTGTTTGGAAAGACCCATCTTTATTTTTACCACGCATCAGTTTGGTGGATGGATCAAACAGGTTGCGGTAGTTTTGGCTGCGTTTTTTGTAGATATCGGTTTCAGATGCCGGTTTGCCCAGGGCTTTACCTAATTTATAGATGGCAAAATCATCATAAGCATATTCCAGCGTGCGGGCGGCGTTTTCGTTGATCTTTACATCATAAGGTACATAGCCCAGGGTGTTGTAATACTCTACCCCTCTACGGCCCGTAGCATTCGGACCTTCGTTATTGGCGCCATGTTTTAATGCTTCGTACAAGGAGTTGATATCATAACCACGCAGGCCTTTCAGGTAAGCTTCGGCTACTACCGATGCGGAGTTGTTACCGATCATACAATCGGCATAACCCGGGCTCGACCATTCTGGCAGCCAGCCACCTTCTTTATAAGAATTCACCAGGCCTTCCTGCATTTCTTTATTCATAGATGGATAAACCAGGTTGAGGAATGGGTAAAGCGCCCGGAAAGTATCCCAGAAACCGGTTCCTGCAAAATAATAACCCGGCAACACTTTGCCATTTACAGGGCTATAGTGCACGGTTTGCCCTTTAGCATCAACCTCATACATACGGTTAGGAAAAAAAAGCATGCGGTACAAGCTGGAATAAAAAGTACGGGTTTGGTCGATAGTGCCACCCTCTGGCGTTAAATGACTCAAGGTTTTATTCCAAACAGCTTTTCCTTTTTGGCAGGTAACATCAAAGCTGTCGGTACCAAGCTCGCGCTTCAGGTTAAGCTCGGCTTGTTCGGTACTGATGTAGGATGACGCCACACGCAGCTGAACCTTTTCGCCTTTTTTTGTTTTAAAGCTGATAACCGCGCCGGCATGATCGCCGGTATATTCCAACGAGCCGTCCTTTTGGTTATCGTGCCAAGTTGATGACACTTCAAAAGGTTTATCGATATAAATAACAAAGTAGTTTTTAAAATTGGCCGGTACTGCACCACTGTTTTTTGTACTGTAACCGATGATCTTCCGCTCGCCTGGGATAATTTTCACGTATGAACCTTTATCAAAAGCATCTATGATGATATGTGAGCTGTCGCTTTGCGGAAACGTAAACCGGAAGTTGGCGGCACGTTCGGTTGGCGCAAGCTCGGTAGTTACATCATAATCGGCCAGGTATACACTATAATAATAGGGCTTGGTGATCTCGGCTTTATGCGAGAACCAGCTGCCGCGCTGCAGCTCATTCAGTTTAAGCTTACCTGTTTCCGGGAATATGGAAAACATACCATAATCGTTCATCCATGGCGATGGCTGGTGCGTTTGTTTAAAGCCCCGTATTTTGGTGGCATCATAGGTGTACTGCCAGCCGTCGCCCATTTTACCGGTTTGCGGGGTCCAGAAATTCATGCCCCAGGGCAGCGCAATAGCGGGATAAGTATTCCCGTTGGAAAGGGCCGGGTTTGATGAAGTACCCATTAAAGGGTTAATATAATCAACAGGAGTAGTGGGTGGAGTAGTTTGCTGAGCAATAGTTGCTATTGGTAAAAGGGCAAACACCAATGGGAATAATTTTTTCATTATTAATTTTTAGATGGGCGCTTCTGCTCAATTGTGCTAAAACGTTTAATCAAGCTATGCAATATACGGCAGAATTCAATACTTTATTGTGATATGGTGATAATTTTTGATAAGGTTTAGAAGCTTATGTATAATTAAAACATCAATATACAGTACCCGCCAAAACGGGTACTGTATAAAATTTTATTTCAACTATTAAACATTGCTGATTTACAATTTTTTATAGTAGATCAACTCCCCGGCCTCGCCGCTTGCAGATAGCTGCGAGGGGATAAATTGGGTGATAACCAAAGCCGCTTTACCATCAACGGTTAAGGCAGTAATTGTAGGGTTGGCAAATGCCTGGCTGCCACCATCGGTGTGAATGTTGAGCTTATCGGCATTACCGGTTTGGTAATCATACAGGTAACAGCGCCAGGTACCGAAATCACCTTTGGTACCTTGTCCTTCGATCAAACCAAAGTTAAAATTCTGAAAATTCAGGTAACCGTCACGGTCGCCGATATTCCCTTTAACACCCCAGTATAATATGGCGTTATCAATTTGCGGCTGCGCACTGGCGTTCCAGCTCGACCAATTGGTGGTACCACGTGCCTGGCGGTCAACATCGCAATTGGACCAGTAATGAAAACCGACATCAACAGAAGTACTGCTGGCCGAATAAATATTAGGCGTACCCTCTGCACAGGTCGACAGCGTATGCGGGGCTTCGAAGGTTTTAGCTACGGCACCGTTCTGCAAATCGGTCCAACTGTTAAAATAGCTGAATTTTAAATGGTTGCTGGGTTCCTGCTCCCAAACCATTACAAAGCCACCGGTTGCGGTAGCGGCAATGGTAGGCTGCGATGCCCCGCCGTTATTACTGCCTGCCAGCTCGCGGATCCAGGTCCAGTGCAGCAGATCGGTTGATGAGGCTACATTGGTTTTAAACGTACCGTTAATCATGGTATGATAAACACCTATATACCCGCCAGATGGGTTGGCAATGATCTTGAGGCAATCCATGGTTTTACCGGTATTATCGGTAGCGTTGTAAATTTTACCGTCGGCGGTAGTTACGTTTTCAATAATACTGCGCAGGGCGGCTCTTGGTGCATCAGATGGTGGCGCGGCGGCTACTTTCTGTACACTGTCTTTCTGTTTGTTGGCCGCGGTATTGTTGTTCTTTTGGCAGGAAGCCAATACCAGCAGCACGAGCATGCTTTTGATCATCATGGTGTGTGTTTTCATAGGTGGTTAATTTTGGTTTATAGATAATTGGTTAATTTCTTCTCTACCATTTCAAATCAACCTTAATACCATCCGGGCTATTGCCAAAACCCAGGTAAAGGGTATTTGACGATGCATCCCATGATGTTTTCACATCGCTGATATCTTGGCCTGTGCTATCGGTTACCTTGGTTTCTTTAGGTTGCGCGGGTAACAGCACACGTACGCTGTTTAATGTTTTGGCAGGACTCTTGGCTACAAAAGAATAGCTGCTGCCCTGCCTGTTTTCGTTATAAATTCTTGATGCCGATGCCAGTACCTGTGGCAGTTTTTTATTGGGCACACGATCCACTACATATAATAAGGACTGCTCGCCAGGGTTTACTACTTTCTCATTCAGCACCGGCAATTGCGGATCGAACAGATCGATCACCGGGCCTTTGATGGTGTAAGGCTTGCTGTCGGCGTTTTCATCCATTACCGATACCACATCATACGGACCACGCTCCAGGTACAGGCTGTTTTTAAAAGTCAATTCACCGGCTTTCGCTTTTTGCTCATAAGCTTGTTTTACGGTGCTGATATAGTTATCATCTTTCCCGGCTTCGAGCACGTACTCTTTAGGATTTTGCCTCAACACATAAACCGCGCCCTTACCTACTTTAAACTCTTGCTCATCCTTCGTTGGATTAATCCCCAGCAGCTTGAACAGATGTTGCGATGGTGCGGTAAATTTATTGCCTTTGGTATCCCACCATTCCATTACCGATTGGTACGGATCATCATCCCTGCCACAATAGATCAGAACACCGCCTTGTTTTACCCAGTTGGCCAGGTAAGTATGCACCGCTGCTGATACCGGCTTCATGTTGGAATAGCTCATCACCAATACTTTGATATTTTTTAACGACGCCGGGTATTCCAGGTTTTCCATATGCACAGTTTGCACTGGTACACCACGTTTCAACATGGGCAGGGTTTGCCCATAAAAATTAGAGAACTGCGGGTCTTCAAAACCATTGTGCGTTGGGAATCGCTGAAACATCAGCGTATTGCTCATCAGTACGCCAATGCCGTTTACACCCGATACTTTGTTGGTTGATGCAGGCATACTGTTCAACGCATTCACCATGATCTGCATCTGGGTGGAATAAAATTGCGGGATCAATGTCTTTTGGTCGGTACCGGCCACTTTGTACGGATGGGTATAGATACGCTCGGGCCATGGCATCACCTCGTAATCGGCAACCATGGGGTATAATAATTTGGCGGTGAAGGTAGCCTGGTAATTGCGTTTGTAATCGCTCCAGTCTCGCGGCCAATCCTCAATCGGGTCGGTGAGGAAAAATACTTTACGACCGGTTGGCGCGGTCATCGAAACTACCGAACCATACTCCAGGAAAGCATTTTCAAACACGCGCTCTTTTCGCTGACCATTAAAAAACGTAGGCTCACGCGAAGTGCCCGTCCATACCTGCGCAATGTAACCGTCGATACCCGGTAACGACGCCAGGCTGGCTTCCGGACTAACAATTTGCCACGACGAATAGTTCACCAGCGAATGTGTTGCTATAAATACTTTTATATTTAAACCTTTGCTTTTGCCATAGGCTTTGGCATAGTTGGATACCTCTTTGATGGTTTCGTAATACAGGTGATATTTCAACTTGCTCGACAGGTAAGTATTCTCGACCGAAGCATCCTGCGGTTTCCAGGGAAAGCCATAATATTTTTGCCATTGCTCTTTAAAGCCTGCGCTGTATCCGGCACGTGCCCAAAACTCTGGCTCCTCTAAAAATATGGTGGTGATACCCGCATTGATCACTTTTTTTACCACCGCGGTTTTCATGTACTCAATGAACGAGGCATCGGGCACTACATAAGGCATATCCTTACCATGAAAAATAGTATCGCCTTTCATGGTTACCTGCCCTACACCCAGGTGGTTTTTGCCATCCCATTTTCCTAAAAAATAATCTTTATAGTCGCCCCAGGCTATGCCGGTCATAAAATTTACCTGGTAGCCATGGTCGCGCCATGATTGTACGCGTTGTTCAAACGTTAAACCCGGGCGGTCATTGGCACCGTAAACAATGGCAATGTCTGACCGTACGTCGATTTCCGGAATCCAGGGACTGCTGGTTTGGAAGGCCGTTTTCTCTGGCAGTTTTTGTGCATAACCCGCCAATGACCATGCTACGAGGCAACAGGAAAATAGAATGTTTTTCATTAGATATAATTTGTACTACTAAAATAAGCAGAAGGACATCAGTCCTTCTGCTTCACTATATGATAAAATTTAAGGAACAGTTACTACTTTAACGTCGGTATAGTTATAATAATTTAAGCCGTAGGCTATCCTGGCAGCTACCCTGATAAAGTATTGGCGCTTACCCGGCAACGGCCCTCCAATGGTAGTTAAACTAATGGTTTTCCCTACCGAACTGTTGGCATTCGATCCGCTGAGCGTTGGCGTATAACGGTTATCAAAGTTATTGTTACCTACATATTTGTTTGAATTAACAAACACAGCCACATCGCTTACATCCTGCTGAAAATTCGGATCACTGGTACCGCGGGTAATTTTAAAACTGGTGGTTATAGTACCATCCGCGTTCAAAACCGGATCACCTACCCAATCAATCCTTAAAAACGGATCAACAGAAAAGTTAACCGTGGTTACCCCTTTCACATCAACAGTCTGGCTTTTATCTACAATGGTTTTGCCGTTATTATCTACCTGTACCATCGGCACAAAAGGTCCTTCGGCCGAGATCACATTTTTACCTGCAAACAGTTTGGTATTGGTGTAAGTACCATCCTGAAAAGAGGATATATAAAAAGGTGTAGGGTTGCTGCTCCAGCTTATTTCCAATAGTTTAATCCTGGTGCCCGAGCCCTGCTCGGTTTGTACGCTTTTACCGGTAGCGGCATCGGTTACCACGCCTTTTAAAGTTACATCGGGTGCGGCATAATTATCAACCTTGCTGCATGAGCTGGTTGCCGCAACCAGTACACTTAATGCTATGCTATAAAATATTGTTTTCATTATAATAATTTGTCTTTTAATGGTAATGAAGCTATCATGAGCTACTCGTTTTGCTTTTAGCGGCAGCTCATGATGGTCATCTCTCTTAAAATTAATAACCCGGATTTTGAATTAAATTCTGACTCTTCTGTATTTCGCCCTGCGGAATTTGCTCATAATACCAGCGTACATCAAAAGTGTAACGGCTGTTACGCTCATCTAAACGGGCATCGAAAAAGTACTTACCGTCATTAGCCGAGTAAAATGGCATCAGCGTACGGTAAATGGTACTGTTCTGTTCTTTGTCTATCACCCTCCAGCGGCGCAGGTCCCACCAGGTTTTGTTTTCAAAGCCCAGCTCTTTTTTCCGCTCAGTGCGTACCACATTAATATCGCCCAAGTCAGCCGGGCTCAGCAGCAGGTTGGCACCGGCCCTGTCACGGATCTGGTTAATGGCGGTAAAGGCATCCTGCAGGTAGCTTTTATCATTCTGCCCTAAAGCATTCAGTTCCACTGCCGCTTCAGCACGGTTTAACAATACCTCGGCATAACGCATCTCCAGCCAGGTTTGGTCAGAGCGGTTTTCCAGCACTTCTGATGTTGGTTTATCCGGTACCAGGTTTTTGCGGATCGAAAAGCCCGATACCGCGCAGGTTCCGTCGCCGGTAAAATAACCGCTTAAGCCCGCGGGGTTCATCGTTGTTCCATTAGGTAATTTGTAGGGCGTCTGGCTGGCGTTTGATGATTGTACAATATTATCCGTTGGATAATGCGCGGTTGAACCGGCCGGTAAAAGCGGACTGATACCACCTGCCGAACTGCCGGTATAAATGCCCCGGCGTATCTCGATGCTCACGCCTTTAAATACATCGCCCGGTAAAATAACCGTTGCCCTTAGTCTTGGTTCGGCATTGGCAAACAGATCCATGGTATTGGTATACAGATCATATTTACCACCGGTTGTGGTTTTAATGGTACCATCGGCATTTTTAGGGATGCCATCAAACATCTCTACAAAGTTCAGCGTAGGGTTAATTTCAGATGAATATCCGTTTGCCCCCATCAGCTGGCGCGGTACGTTGTAGGCATCATACCCATGCACCGATTCGGGGTAGTGATATTGGCGCACAAAAACATTCTCGGGACTGGTAGCATCAAAAAACAGGTTCACATAGTTTTGATACTGCGCATTTTTATCACCCGCCGCCCATGCTTTTTTATACAGGCTGTATTTACCATCAAGCAATACGGCAGCATCGTAAGCGGCTTTAAAATAGGTAACCGCTTTGGCAGCCGGTATACCACAAAGCCTGTTGCCGTTACCATCGGTAAGGTTAATGCTATTGTATTTGGCAATGGACCCCGCGTACAGCATAGCGCGCGATTTAAAACCTGCAGCTACGTACTTATTGGCCCGGCCTACCTGGTTGCTCTCACCCAAATTGGTATAGGCATAATCCAGATCGGTGGCGATAAAATCATAAACTTTCTCTTCTGATGAACGCGGAATTTTCAACTCATCGATGCTTTGCTGCGGATAGTTAAGCACTTTATCAACAATAGGCACACCGCCATAGCGTTTTACCAATGCAAAATAGGTGGCGGCACGCAGAAAGCGGGCTTCGCCCAACCAGGCATTTACCTGTGCCGGTGTAAAGTTCGACGCATATTTAGGCAATGTTTCCGAAAAATAGTTGGCATCCCTGATCAGTGTATAAGCATCGCCCCAGTAACCAAAAGTTTCCTGTGTGGCACTGTTCTGATCGCGGCTTAAACCCTCGCCGCTGATACAACTGAAAGGACTGATGATCCAGAAGAAATTTAAGCCGCGGGTTGGCGAATACCTGAAATCTTCGATAGGTAATTCGGCATACATGCGAGCCATGTAGGCCTGTATACCGGCGCTGTTGGTAAAAATATCGGCATCTTTAACAATGCTTGGTGGTGCCGTATCGAGCTTTTTGCATGCCGATGTCCAGCAAAGCAAAACAGCGAATAGGATATATATGTATTTTTTCATGATCTGTATGGATTGATTATAATTTAACATTTACACCAACGGAGAATATTTTATCTAACGGGTATAAATAGCCATAAGTAGCCGATGGGTGTTCCGGATCAAGATATTTTAAACTGGTGATGGTTAAAACGTTGTACCCATTTACAAATATTCTTGCGCCCTTGATACCCAGCCTTTTGGCCACTGCCGGTGTAATGCTGTAGCCCAGCTCGGCCGATTTTAGCCTTACATAAGCCGCACTGTGGATGTTAGACAGCGAGTTTACATCGGCTGTGGTACCGGTAAGTGCAAAAGTGCCCGGTGTCCATACGGTGTTAGGATCATAAGGATCGGCTTTGGGATCGGTTGGATGATATCTGTCCATGAACATAGACAGGGCGCTACCTCCACCCCAAAGCGGAATATTAAGCTGTTCGATATAAGAAACATTGATACCCGCGGCGCCCTGCCATACGGTGCTGATGTCAAAGCCTTTATATGAACCGCCCAGCGTTAAACCAAATGTGGTTGATGGCACGCTGTAGTTATTGTTACTTACGTTTTGAGCTATAGGATGTACGTCCTGATCATTGATCACGCCGTCGCCGTTCCAGTCCTGCAGAATATAATCACCTACCACCGCGTTGCGTGATACAAACTGCGGACTGTTCAGGATCTGCTGGTAATTTTGGAATTGTCCGTTTGAACCATAGCCCCAGAAAATATTGCTGTAGCGGTTATCATTGTCATTATGCCAGGCAAGTTGAGAGTTACCATACTCCGAATGTACTTTGCTAATCCACATGGTACGGGTATAGCCAAAGGTTCCTTTTACAAAATAATTAAAGCTGCCAATATGGTAACGGTGGTTTATCTCGATATCAAAACCCTGGGCACGATCGCTGTTCAGGTTTTCCTGTGGCAAACCTGCGCCCACTACGCCTGGTAAATTATCGGCACGGGTATCTAACAAGCCGCTTCTGTCGCGCCGGAAAGCATCAACCGTTAAGCCCAATAAACCGTTCCATGCCTGCAGGTCGATACCGGCATTGTAGGTTTTGGCTACAAACCAAAAAATGTTGGGGTTAGGGATACCACGGCTTTGCGCGCCGTTTACAAAAGTACCGTCAAATACCGATCCTGGGGGCGTTTGATTATTATTACCATTTGCCGGATAGTTATAACCGCTCAGGTACTGGTAAGCATTTAAACCGGCATCATCACCCAGTTTGGCATATGACAAACGGAACTTCAGATCATCAATAAACGACAGCGCCTTTGACTTTTTCCAAAAATCCTCCTGTGATACCCGCCATCCTACGGATGCACCAGGAAAAAAGCCCCATCTTTTAAGCGGAGAGTTTTGGGAGCTGGCATCGTCCCTGAAACTGAACTCGGCCAGATATTTTCCCTTAAAATCATAATTTACCCTACCCACAAATGATTTGGTTACAATATCATAAGGCCAACCGCCGTCGACCGTAGCGGTTTGATTCAGGGCATTACCCGCGCTTAACTGATCAATCGGTAACGATAACTGGCGCTGCGCGTTAAAATTATCGCCTTTTTTCTCACTCTCTTCATAAAGCGCCAATGCGGTTATATTGTGCCCGCCTTTTAATGCCCGGTTATAGTTTAATGATAACTGCATTAAACTGGTGGGCTTTTCGTAAAACTGCCTGGTTAATGAGCCTGGCGTTTGATTGGCTATAGCACTATACGTTTGAGAGTTGGCATCATAAGTATATTGGTTATATGACCTTTGGTATAGTTTATTGCTCGACATGTAATAGTCGTAGTTATACAAACCTTTAGCGCTCAGTCCCTGTACAAACGGTACATTGTAGGTAGCTGAAACTGACGATTGCAGCCACTTATTGTTGATTTGTTTATAACCATCAATATTGGCATCGGCCATGGCAACCGGGTTTGATCCGTCAACCTCGCCATTGGCCAGGTACGCCGGGTTATTGTTGGCATAAATGCTTTGTGTAGGTATCTGGCGCCAGAATGAACGGATAATCCAGGCGGCATCCTGGTAAGGCTGATTCTTTTGCTCCAGGGTTCCGCTCAGGTTTACATCAATGGTCAGGTTTTTATTGACCTTAGTGGTGAGGTTTGAGCGCAGGTTGTATTTTTTATAATTCAAATCGCCGCTCCTGAAAAAACCATCCTGATCGGTAATACCCATACTCACAAAATAGCTGCTATTGTCGGTACCACCTATGGCATTCAGGTTATGCTGCTGCTGAGGTGCGCTGTTGGCAAAAACCGGACTGTACCAATCGGTACTGGTTTTGGTACCATTACGATAAGCGGCAAAGTCGGCATCGGTATATTTTACCTGGCCGCCGTTTACGTTGTGCAGCAATTGCTCGTTAACCAGGGTCATGTAATCCAAAGCGCCCACTGGTTTTGGCATGTACGATGGTATTTGCCAGCCATAAGTGCCCGAGTAATTCAATTCTACAGAACCTTTCTTTCCTTTTTTCGTGGTCACAATCACCACACCGTTTGCCGCGCGCACACCATAAATGGCCGCAGAAGCATCTTTTAGTACCGATATGCTTTCAATATCATTCGGATCTAAACGGGTAATGTTATCACGGGGGATACCGTCAATAACCACCAGCGGATTACCAAAACCACGGATATCGAAGGCATTATCAAACGATCCCGGTTCGGCCGAGTTTTGTACGATGCGTAAACCGGCCACTTTACCGGTAAGCATGTTCAGCACGTTCTCGTTTTTGGTAGTTACGATCTCTTTGTTAGTGACCGATGCGATAGACCCGGTAACGGTAGCTTTTTTCTGCGTACCATAGCCCACCACCACCACTTCGTTCACATTGGTGGCATTGGATACCATGGCTACTTTGATGCTGGTTTGGCTGCCAACAGCAACCTCCTGCGAAGCGTAACCCACAAACGTAAATACCAGGGTTTGGTCGTTTGAAGCGCTGAGGGTAAACTTGCCATCAACACTAGTTACCGTGCCAATGGTTGTCCCTTTAATCTTTACGCTTACACCGGGCAGCCCTTGCCCGGTTTCGTCCACAACCGTACCGGTGCGGTTGGTTTGGGCCATAGCCACAGTGCATACAAGCAAAAACAAAAAGGCCATGATACCCTGCCGTACCACCCCTTTAAATTTTGCCGGATAATGGATACCATGGCACCCACCATAATAGGTAAAAATTTCCTTCATAAATTAAATTGATTAAAATGGTTTATAATATTTTGCCTAACTGAGTGTTTGGAATAAACAGGCTGGTTAAACCCTTACATTGGCATTACGCACTCATTTGGCGCAACAATTATATATCCGGTGGTATTAAAAGATGGGTTAATAAACGGGTTAACTCCGCTAAAATTTCATTAACCATAGCGAATTAAGTGGGTTAACGCTACAAGTCATCCTTAACTTGTTCCAGGATCCCGCAGGACGGCCTAACCATGAGACAGGACACCTCGCTTTTTAAGTCAACTCCGTTATGTCATTGCGAGAAGGAACGACGAAGCAATCTCCTCGCGTTCAAATGCAGCGAAGAGATTATTAATATTGTTAATTGTTTCTTAAGGTATTAATGAGCTCCCTGCGGTTGATTGTCCACGCTTCGCTCGCAATGACATGGTGATTAATTCACAAATTTTCCGTATCTTTATATAACAAAACAGCCCGGTTCTCTTTCTATAAGAGAACCGGGCTGTTTTGTTAAGAGGAAAACAAGGTCAAAAATCGACCATTTTAAACATAGCTATTTGACAATCAACAAATTAATACTTTTTAAAGTTTAAAAAACTGCTCAAAATCAAGTTAAAATTTGTTAAAAAGTGTTAAAATCGATGATTTTGAGCTAATTTTTGGACGCTTTTAGCCCTTTTTTGAGCAGAAAAGTGTTAAAATTTAAGGTTTAAAAAGTTTTCAGAACACGAAATGTTAAATTATGGAGGGCCCCTATCGCAATTTATTTACCGCAACTCCGATTTGTTGGAACAGATTTTTTCAAACGGTACCTGGTAACTGATACCTAATGATTTTTCGTACTCAGTGGTAAATTCCTCATATACCTTGCGGGCATATTCAATGCCCTTGATACGGCGGAGGGCCTTGAGCTTGTATTTCAAAGCGGTATCATTAAAAGGGTCGATATTTAGAACCACCCGGGTAATATCCAGCGTCTTGCGGAAATCGCCGCTTTCGTATACCTTTTTCACCTCGGGTAATATCACAGGCATCAGCGTTTCTTCGTAGCCGAGCTTAATATCATCCAGCCAGGTTTCTGGGATGTATTGCAGCAGGCCTCCGCGGGCAATCAGATCAAAGTATTGGAGGATAGTTACTTCAGCTGGTTTTTCTGAGCCATTCATTTGTTCCAGGGAGGCAGTTACTGTAAAGTAGTCGCAAAAAAGGTTATCGTGCAGCTTAAAACAATAGGTATCGTTCAAAAATGTAAGTTCAATACCCTCTATATCAGCAATAATATTGCGCAGGTGGTTAATCGTAACCCCCTTAATGTTCTTTGTTTTGGCTACATCCTTATCGGGCCATAAAACGGTAGATATTTTTTTGGATACCACACCCGTCGCATTCCTGCTGTTAAGCAACAGGAGAATGAACAACTGTTTTATTTTAGGGCTGAACAGGTAAGTGATATCCCGGCTGTTCTTATCGTAAACGGTAAATTCACCCAGCAGGTAGATAGCATTGGCGCGCTTTTCGTCATTCTTTTTATTGATAACGGCAATACTGCTATCTTCCTCTGCAAGGGGTTCTTGAGTGGACTTTCCTATTCGCCGTTTTTTGATGATCAGGAATGCCATACCAATTATCAGGATAGCCACTCCACCCAATATTACATATCTAAAAACCGGACGCGGCGGAGCAATGGCTTTTTGGGATTGTTCATATTCCTGCTGGCTCACCGGCGGAAATTCCAACGCCAGGATACGTATGGTTGATCGGTTGGGATCGGTGAACTCCTGTATAACGCAAAAAAACTCATCCTGCACAGGGTTAAAAAACAGGTTAATATCGCTCTCAATCCTTTCAGACGTAACCGGGATAGTTCCGCTCACTACCTGGTACGAGCCATCTTTGATGGAGAATTTATACAAGCGTAATTGAGTTTTTGGTCGTTCATGCGGGTAGCATAGGGCATAAAAATACTGGCCGTCTTTAGAAATGATGAGATTGTTGGTGGGCACAAAATCCTCTTCATTGGGTTTTATTTCCCAGCATTTTTTGATGGTATGGCTATTCAGGTTAACCTGGTACAGGTCATAAAAATGCCGTCCGCCCACAATTTGGTTTCCCGACTGGTTACCGTAGCCACCGAATATATACACCTCGTTATTTCCATTGGCCTGGCTGCTGGCCGAAAAAAAGCGCGGGGTAATCCTGTCGCCGGTAAATATTGCCTTGTCCCAATTGTCTGTTTGCTTATTGAGTTTAAAAAAGTCGTTGTGGTAGGCAAACGAACCATAACCACCAAATAGATAAAGATCATGCTGATCCTTATCATAAAAAATATTGTGGTGGTGCCTTTGTTCTTTAATATTAGCGTTCCCAACAACCTCCCACTTCAATGTAGCCAAATCCAAGGAAGCCACGCATGGACCAGGCTTAGGAGCCCGGAGTACCTCGTATGCATACAGCTTATTTTCCCGGGTATTGATGATACTTTTGCCCAGGAATAAAGGTACCGGTACTTTATTCTGAAAAGCCTGGGCCGATATCCTTCCGCTCTTCATATCATAACGGATCAGGGAATCACTTTTAAAAATAAGCAGCGATTGATCCTGGAGATTAAAATTGGCGCCAGCTACTTCGTGAAAGTTAAAAGTGGTTCTTTTTTCCCAAAAGTAAGAACTATTAATAAGCCAAACCGGGTTATCAACATGGCCAACGATCTCACCTGAATTGTCGTGAACATCATTTCCAGACCATTCATTCAGCGGAAAGGTGTAAGTTTTACTATCGTTGCTTATGGTTAAATTCTTAACAGCCATTTTGGGCACATCGGAGTAATGCGGATTTTTGCCAAAAGTGATGATTGGTGTTATCTGGTCATCAAAGCCGAAATCTACAGCCTTGTATACCTGACCATTTACATAAAAGGTAACCGCATTGGCTTTGAGGTCAATATCAACTTTAACGTTTATCCAGATCCGTTTATTCAATTGCGATAAATGAAGCGGTATCTTGATCTTGTTACTTTTACTGTCGATGTTAAAATTTAAAGCTGGCGAGCCATTGATATTATAAATATAAGTTAAGCTATAAGAGTTTTTGTGGCTATCAATGATGTTGAAAACATAGCCCAGATGCTCATTATCCCATAATGACAGATCAAAATTCATCCGTAAATGATCATGAAAGGTGGGTGCATCCGAACTGAATACGGTATAAGCCGTACGCTCGCTCATCAGGGCATCGTTGGAATTGAACATTAATCCCTGTGCCTGGCTTTTTAAGGCGGGTACCACTAAAATAAAAAGCAATATGATCTTATATACCTTTAAATGAAGTATTAAATCTTTATCTTTTTTTATCATCGCAGGGAATCCGTTTACAAAAAAACCAGCCTGGGTGGCCAGCTTAAATAACAATGCTAAAATATACTTTTTTTAAGTAACAGACAGCCTAAGCTTATGGTGATGCTCACCTTTTTTATAAATAGGAAGAGGCATTAAACTGCGCTCTTCTTTACCGGCTCCTTAACATTTGAATAACTTTCGTTACAGGAAATATAATTCACTATGAATATCGGTAATACAATTATTACAAAGATTGGCGGCTTATTGATGCATTGCATCAAACATTTTCAACGTTCTGTATATTAACACTATCAATACTAAGATACACAAGGCGTTAGCCTGCATAACCTTACGCTATGCTGTTATTAAAAAAACATATCCTCCTTTTAGTCCTGCTCGTATCAGGGTGTTTTAGCCTTTATGCACAGGATAGTACACTAGTTGGTACTACTATAAACTGGGATCTGGCAAAATGTATTGATTATGCCAAAAAGAATAATATCCAGATCAATACCCTCCGGCTTTCGCAACAGACCAGTCAGCAGGAATATCTGTTGGCAAAGGCTGCCCGCTTGCCCGATCTTTCAGGCTCGGCCTCACAAACCGTAACACACGGCAACAACTTCAGCAATGGCGATAATGGCCGGCACTCTGGTTATAACCTGGCAGGATCTTATGGTTTAAGTTCAAACGTCACCATATATAATGGCAATTATATCAACAACAATATCCAGCAAAAAAACCTGTCGGTACAATCTGCTAACCTCAGCATTATACAGCAGGAAAACGATATTACCCTGCAAATAACCCAGGCATACCTGGCCATACTATTGGATAAGGAAAATATTATATACAACACCGATCTGCTCAATACCACCAAAGCGCAGGTAGCGCTGGAACAAAAAAGATACAATGTGGGCAGTGTGGCCCGTAAAGATCTCATCCAGCTGCAGGCTCAGCAGGCATCGGATCAGTATACACTGGTGAATTCGCAAAATGCCGAGCGCGGCGACCTCATCACCCTGAAGCAATTACTGCTTTTACCCAGCGATTCACGCTTTGATATTACCAAGCCCGATACCGTGATAGCGCCGATAGACAGTGTAGCCGCTTTCCGCGATGCGGAGCAAACCGCCCTGCAAAACCGTCCCGAAGTTAAAAATGGAGAATTGGGGGTTAAAATAGCCCAGTATGATGTGGATAAGGCCCGCGCCGGTTATAAGCCAACGTTAACAGGCGGCGCTTCGCTCAATTCGGGCTACGCTAACGGACAGGGTACCTCCTTTGGCTATCAGCTCAATAACAATTTTACCCAGCAATTGGGGCTTACCCTGGCTGTACCCATTTTTACCAAACGGGTAGTAAAAACCCAGGTAGAGGAAGCCAAAATAAACGTAAAACAAGCACAGCTTGATCTGTCAAACACCCGCATTACGCTATCACAAACAGTTGAACGGGCATACATCAATGTAGAGAACGCACGCAGTCAGTATGACGCGGCAAATGAGCAGTATAAATACAGCAAAGAGAGCTACCGCATTGCCAGTGAGCAACTGAAAGTGGGTGTGGCTAATACGGTCGATTTCTTATTACAGAAAAACCTGTACGTACAAGCCCAGCAGGCTTTTATACAAGCCAAATACAATACATTATTAACCTTAAAGATCTATGATTTTTACAGAGGGGTACCTATTAAATTATAACCACCTGATATCATGAAGAAAAGTTATAAAAATATCATCATCATAGTAGCTATACTGATAGTGCTGGTGCTCATCTGGTTTTTCTTTATCAGGAAACCTACACCTCCGGTGGTGCTTACCACGCAAAAACCAACCAAAGGATATATTGCGCAAAGTGTTACGGCTACGGGTAAAATTGAACCTGTTGATACGGTTACTGTGGGTACACAAGTATCGGGTATTATTAAATTTTTATATGCCGATTTTAATTCAAAAGTTAAAAAAGGCCAACTGATAGCCGAGCTGGATAAATCATTGCTGCAGGCCACGCTTGATCAGGTTCAGGGTAACCTCCAAAATTCACAAAGTCAGTTGGTTTATGCCAAAAACAACTTTAACCGGCAGGACCTTCTTTATAAAACAGATGCCATAAGCAAGGCCGATTATGATAGCGCGGTTAATACCCTTCACGCTGCCCAGGCCTCGGTAGTCAGTTCAGCGGCACAAGTACGATTGGCCAAACAAAATCTGGCTTATGCCGATATATACTCCCCTATTGATGGAGTTGTGCTTAACCGTAACATCAGCATAGGGCAAACCGTTGCCGCCAGTTTTAGTACGCCTACCTTGTTTGTAATAGCCAAAGATATTACCAAAATGGAAGTAGAGGCCAATGTAGACGAGGCCGATATCGGCGATGTAAAAGCAGGCGAACGGGCCTCTTTTACCGTTGATGCGTTTATTAACGACCAGTTTGCAGGTACGGTTGAAGATATCCGGCTGCATCCTTCGGTATCCTCAAACGTGGTTACTTATACTACCATTATTAACGCGCCCAATGATGATATGAAACTAAAGCCAGGCATGACCGCTAATATCATCATCTATACCAAAGAGGTTAATAATGCCATGCTGATACCAGCCAAAGCTTTAAGTTTCACCCCCGACTCCTCATTAATGAAGGATTATGAAATTGTGGGCAAGGTTGGGCACAAAGGCTCCAGAAAAAAAGCTGCAACAACCGGTGTTACCGACGATAATGCACAAGCTGCGCATACCGGTAAAAGTCGTAAAGATAGCATCGGCATTACCAAACAAACCGCGTTTGTTTGGATATTGGATGGTAAAAAATTAAGCAGAAAAAAAATACAGACCGGCTTAAATGACAATACACAAGTTGAAGTTTTGGGCGGCTTAACCGCCGACGATGCTGTTGTTACCGGCATTACCGGTGGCACCAGCGGCACTCCAGCGGCAACCAAAGCAGCAGCCAGTCCGTTTATGCCACAACGACGCGGAGGGGGCGGAAAAGGACGATGAGCAAAACCATATTAGAGATACGCGAACTGAAACGGGAGTTTCAGATGGGCAGCGAAATTGTACGTGCACTCAAAGGCATCTCCTTTACCGTGCAGGCCGGCGAATTTGTTACTATAATGGGTAGCAGCGGATCGGGCAAAACAACTTTGCTTAATATTTTAGGCTGTTTGGATAAACCATCCATCGGCGATTATTTACTGGATGGTGTGGATGTAAAAAAGCTATCGCGTGATGAACTGGCGCAGTTACGCAATCACAAAATAGGCTTTGTTTTTCAGGCTTATAATTTATTGCCGCGCACCTCGGCTTTGGAAAATGTAGAGCTGCCACTACTCTATAATAAAAGTATCAGCGTAAGTGAACGCCGGGACAGAGCTATACAGGCATTGGAAGCCGTAAAATTGGGTGGTAGGTTTGATCATACCCCCAGTCAGCTATCAGGCGGGCAACAACAGCGGGTTGCTATTGCAAGGGCATTGGTTAACGAACCCGTGATGATCCTGGCTGATGAGGCGACCGGAAATTTGGATAGCCGGACATCATATGAAATCATGTCCCTGATGCAGGATCTGAACGGGCAACAAGGCAAAACTATTGTATTTGTTACCCATGAGCCGGATATCGCATCCTTCAGCAGCCGTACCATACAGCTGCGCGACGGTAAAATTCAGAAGGATACTGAAAACAAAGAACCCCGGTCGGCAAAAGAAGTATTAGCCAACCTCCCGGTAACTGATGATTATTAACCAGCAACCATGAATATATTAAACCTTATACGGATAGCTTTTAAGGCATTGCAGCGTAACAAACTGCGGGCATTTTTAACTATGCTGGGTATTATTATTGGGGTGGCCGCGGTTATCGCGATGGTAGCTATTGGTCAGGGGTCAAAACAAAGTATCCATGATCAGTTATCAAGCATGGGCTCCAACATGATCACCGTATTACCCAGTAGTAATCTTAATGGAGGGGTGCGTATAGCCGGTTCCAGCTTCCAAACCCTTACTGATAAAGATATCGTAGCCCTGAAAAGAGAGGCACAATATATTACCGAGATATCGCCTTCGCTAACGGCAAAAGGCCAGGCTATTAACGGGGCCTTAAACTGGCCAACATCCATGCAGGGTGTAAGTCCGGATTATCTGGACATCCGCATGTTAACCTTAAAGGATGGCATTGCCTTTACACAACAGGATGTGCTTACCTCTGCCAAAGTATGCCTCATTGGGCAAACCGTTATTGACAACCTTTTTCCGAATGGCGAAAACCCGATAGGTAAGGTGATCCGCTTTAACAAGATTCCCTTCCAGGTGATTGGGATACTTAACCCTAAAGGTCAAAACGCTTTCGGTCAGGATCAGGATGATATCTTGATTGCACCCTATACTACGGTACAAAAAAGGATACTGGCCACCATTTATTATCAAAATATTTACGCTTCAGCCGCCAGCGAGGCAGTAACAGACGCAGCTACAACCGAAATGACTTCTATCTTACGCACCTCACACCGCCTGCGTGATAACGAAGACAATGATTTCACCGTGCGTACCCAGGCCGAATTAATAAATACCCTGAGCTCAACCAGCGGCTTACTTACCGTTTTGCTAACGGTAATAGCCGGTATATCATTAGTAATTGGGGGTATAGGCATCATGAATATCATGTATGTTTCGGTTACCGAACGTACACGCGAAATCGGTTTACGCATGGCCATTGGTGCCCGTGGAAAGGATATCATGCTACAGTTTTTAATGGAAGCCATCCTGATCAGTATTACCGGAGGTATCATCGGTGTTATTTTGGGTATCGTATCGTCCAATGTGGTTACCCTTACCCTATCGTGGCCAACTATTGTTTCCGAATCATCGGTGGTATTATCTTTTATTGTTTGCGCGGTTACCGGTATTTTCTTCGGATACTATCCGGCACAGAAGGCATCCCGTCTTGATCCTATTGAAGCTCTTCGGTACGAGTAAATTTTTGCTTTTAATATCATAAGTAATTAATCAGTATAGGTTGGGTAAAGTGTTCAAAAGTGGGTTTACATGGTTTACACTTTTCATGCTTAATATCAAGATATTTAATTGACAATCAATAACTTATTTGAATTTCGCCACTATATACCGGGTTTACATGTAAACCCACTCCAGGCTTCTGCACGAGATTCCCAAGAGCACTGCAAGCGCTATGCTAAGAGTAAAATCTTCAATTTAAATATCATCAGCAATCAGTAACCTATAGTTAATAAGTGTTAATAAATGTTAAATCCACAGGTTAATTTGTTAAATTCTTTTGAATACTAAAGTTTTAGTTATACCTTGGTTTTCATAAAGAACCTTATGAAAATCACAATACCTGCCCTAATAATACTTTGTTTAAGTACGGTTTCTGTATTCGCGCAAAATACCTATTCAATTAAAGGTTCAGTTGCCGATACGGCTTCCAGTTCCAAACTAACCAATGCTACGGTTAGCGTATTAAATGCCAAAGACTCTATCCTCCAAAAATTCACAAGAGTAAAAGATGGCAGCTTTGAAATAAATAATCTCAAAAAAGGCAAACTGATATTGCTGGTAACCTACCCCGGCTACGCCGATTATGTGGATCGCTTTACCCTGGATTCGGCACATACCACACATGATTTCGGTCGTATTAAAATGATCTTGAAAACCCAGCTGCTTGCCGAAGTAATAGTAAAGGCCAAAGTAGCCGCCGTTAAAATAAAAGGCGATACTACCGAATTTAACGCCGCCGCATTTACCGTGCAGCCCAATGCCAAGGTGGAGGACCTGCTCAAAGAGTTGCCAGGCATACAGGTAGATAAGGACGGAAAGATTACTGCCCAGGGGCAAACCGTAAACAAAGTATTGGTTGATGGTGAAGAGTTTTTTGGGGATGACCCAACACTGGTTACCAAAAACCTGCGTGCCGATATGGTTGATAAAGTACAGCTGTACGATAAAAAGAGCGATCAGGCTACATTTACCGGTATTGATGATGGCGTAAAAAACAAAACTCTGAATATCAAACTGAAGGAGGATAAAAAGAATGGCTATTTCGGGAAGATAGACGCAGAGGGAGGTACCGATAAATACTATCAGGAACAGTTGATGTTTAACCGGTTTAAAGGCAAACAAAAGTTTTCGATTTATGGAACTATCGGCAATACTGGTAAAACAGGTTTGGGTTGGGAAGATAATTCAAAATACGGTGGCTCCGGCGGGCTGGAGTTTGGTGATGGTGGTGACATCTATTTTTATGGTGGCGGTGGTGATGATGGTCTGGATTCGTTCAGCGGCCAGTATAACGGTCAGGGTATCCCTTTGGCCCGTTCAGGCGGGGTGCATTATGATACCAAATGGAACAGCGACAAAGAATCAATCAATACCAATTTTAAAATAGGTTCTTTAAATGTTGATGGTACCCGTAATACGCAAACTCAAAATAACTTGCCGGGGGCTAACAATCAATCAGGAATTATTTTAAACAGCAATAGCGACCAAAACTTTCACGATCACATTTTCAGGCAAAAACTGGATGCTACCTATCAGCTAAAGATTGATACCTCATCCAATCTTAAAATAGCTGTTGATGGTACAACCAAAAGCACCATCACCAATAACGATTACAGCACTACAAGCCTCCGTAATGATACCTTGCTCAATAAGAACACCAGGGGTGTTACCAATAACGGCGATCAAAAAATATTTAACGCCAGTGTATTTTATAACAAAAAATTTAAAAAGGTAGGTCGCAGTTTTTCTGTAAACATCACCGAGGCTTATAATCAAAATAAAACAAACGGGTTTTTAAAATCAGAAACAGACTTTTTTGGCAAGCAGGGCGCTATAGATAGTACACAGAAAATAGATCAGTATAAAACCGGGTTGAGTGAAAGCTCTATTCTCAACACCAATATTACTTACTCCGAGCCCTTTACCAAAGCGCTTGCGCTGGTTGTAAACTATGGCATCAACATTAACAACGGGCGGTCAGACAGGCGATCGTTTGATAAAGACGCCTCTGGCGAGTATACCATACTGGATAATAACCTGAGTAATAATTTTAAACTTAATCAGCTATCAAATCAGTTTGGGGCCATATTTAACTATAAAAAGAAAAAAACCATCATCAACTTTGGCTCTAAAGTTTCTACCGTAAACTTTAAACAGATAGATGAATTTACCAACAACACCCTTACCCGTAACTTTGTGAACTGGTACCCACAAGCTAGTTTCCAGTATAAGTTTTCGCAACAGCAATCGTTTCGGATAAATTATAATGGTAACACCAGCCAACCTACTATTGACCAGATACAGCCGGTTAGGGTAAATACCGATCCGTTAAATATTACACTGGGTAATCCTGATCTTAAACCGTCATTCACTAATCGTATCAGCGCCAGTTATAACTCGTATAAGGTTATTAGTGGGCAATCTATCTGGTTAAACGGTTCTTATTCGCGCACTATTAACCCTATTGTAAGCAATGTAACTACCGATGATGCAACCGGCGCAAGCACGTACCAATCATCAAACCTGAAAGGGCACCAAACCTCCAACTTGTATTTTAATGCCTACTTCGATCAAAAGATACCCAAGCTTGATGTTAACGCAGGCGTTGGTTTAAATATGAACGGCAGCAATTATTTTAACCTCAGCAACACTAAACTGAACGAAACCAAATCATACACCTATTCGGCCAGTTTCAGATTATCAAAATACAAGCAGAAGAAATATGATTTCTGGACCGGTGCAGGGCCAACTTATACCGTAAACTCCTCAACCTTACAGCCACAGATCAATAACAACGGGCGTGGGTTTAATGCTTACGGCGGCTTTAATCTTTACCTGCCTGCCAAGTTCCAGATAGGTACCGATGCTAATTATCAGTATAACGCCGCAACACAATCCTTTAGCCAGGATTTTAGGAGAACTACCTTAAATGCCAACATCACCAAAGCATTTATGAAAGATGAAAGCCTTAAACTATCTATTTCCGGGAACGATCTCCTGAACCAGAACGTTGGTTATAACCGTACAGGATCGGCCAATCTGCTTACTCAGGAGCGGTACACCTCTATAAAAAGATACTTTATGCTTTCGCTGGTTTGGGATTTTAATCACATGGGCGGCGGCACACCTAAAAAATAATCACCATGAAATACATCATATTAACCATCACTATATTGTTTGCGCTTGCCAGCAATACCCTGTTTGCCCAAAACAAACACTTTACCGAAAATGGCAGCATTACGTTTGAGAAAACCATCAACATGTATGCACTTTTTGAAAAAGAGATCAATAAAGACAATGAAAGCTTCCTGCGCCCTGCTTTTGATTCCTATAAAAAAACACAAAAGCAATTTAAGGTGTTAAAAAGCACCCTGAACTTTAGTAACAACAAAACCCTGTTTACACCTATTGAACCGGAAACCGTTACCGGAGGCTTTTTTAGCGATAGCCCAATGGCCGGCCAGGTAAATACCGTTTTTACCGATCTGTCTGCCAGTATGGTTACCAACCAGAAAAAGGTATTTGAGGAAACCTTCCTGGTAAAAGACAGCACCCGTAAAATAAACTGGAAAATTACCAGCGAAACCCGTGAAATTGCAGGCTATACCTGCCGCCGTGCCAATGCCCTGGTGCTCGATTCTATTTATGTAGTGGCCTTTTATACCGATGAGATCCCTGTATCGGGCGGCCCTGAATTATTTAATGGTTTGCCGGGGATGATATTAGGAGTAGCCCTTCCTCATGAAAACATGACCTGGTTTGCCACCAAAGTAACCGATATGCCAATTGAAGACAAGGCTTTGGCTCCGCCCAAAAAGGGCAAACCAGTTACTAACAAATCGCTGTATGCCACGCTAACCTCTGTAATGAAAAATTGGGGCGAATACGCAAAACCGTACCTTAAAGCATTTATGCTATAATATGCAACCAACCTGAACATTATACCAATAAGTTTACTGCCAATTGTAGTAAACAAACAAAGCCATACGTTATTTATGTATGGCTTTTTTAATGGAATAGTTTATTGCTATTGATACACTGACACCCAATTATACTGCTTTAATGGCCATAATCTTATGTTCAAATTCCTCATTAGGAATGTTGGATTTTCCTTTGATACGGGCCCTGTAATTATAGATGGTATTGACAGAGTATTCCAGTATATGGGCTATTTTTTCTGTATCCGTAATACCCAACCGTATCAGGGCAAAAATACGCAGATCGGTATTGAGCAACTGTTTGGGTAAAAGTTTAACATGGTTTTCCTTACCAAAAAGGGCATTATATTCTATAATAAAATTGGGAAACAGCTTCAGAAAAGCTTTATCAAAATTAATGAACAGCTCTTCCCGTTCTTTAGCCAGATCGATATTGCTTACCAGCTTATGGATATCATCAAAACGTTTAGTAACTAACTTATTATCAACAGATCGTTTAAACTTATCCAGTTTATTAATGTACTCTGCTATCAGGTTAAAAAAGTAGCCGATATATTCTTCTTTTATCCGGTTAGCTTCATTCAATTTTTTAATGCTTTCCTGTAAGCTATGGTTAGTATCCTGTATCACTTTATCTGCCTGTTTTAATTTTTGCAGCTGTTTGTAAATGATAACAGCAAATACCACAATAACAATAGCCAATACGGTTAACAGCAAAGCGTACAGGAACAAAACCTTACGCTGTTGCTCTACATAACTTATCCGCTCGCCCGCTATAACTGGCAAAATAGCATTTACCTGTATTTTACGCTGACGGGCCCCATAATAATCCGCATCATCCCTGGCAGCTTTAATAAAGGTATAGGCATTTTTCACATCTCCCTGCTGATGCAGCAACTGGGCCAGGTTGGTCATGGCGGCGGCCTCTTTGGTTGATGATTTTACATCAGCCATGGCAGCTTGTACCAGCAAATTTATAGCTGCCCCCGGCTGGTTTTTGCGGATGTATATATCACTTAGCGTTGAAGCGGTAACAGCAAACTGATGATCGGTTAGCCGATGCTGATCCATCAATAGCTTCAAATTGGCTACAGCAGTATCAATGTGTCCTCTTTTAAGAGATTTTAACCCCTTATAATAAATATAATCGAATGAATTGATGGCGCTTAGCCGTGTAGCTGAATCTATATAGTTTTCGGCGCGACTATTGTAAATAGGTGTATAATAATTATCCTTATCAAAATCGGCCAGGTCATAGTAAGTGCGGGCGGTTAAAAAGTAGTATTCCCGCCGGGCTGCGGTATCCAAAAGCTGAGCATTTACCGTTTTTAAGGAGTCAAAAGTTTCCTTAAACATACCTGATGATAACAGTATAAACCCCAGTTTAATCCGACTGTAAGCTATTTTGGTGGGATCGTTCAACAAATGGCCTGTCTGCTGCAGCTTTTGAGCATAGTTGAAGGCCTCGTTATAATTAAATGATTTGTATTCATTATACAGTTTCAGACATATATCGTATTTCAATACCAGACTGGTATTACCTGCAGTACGAAGCTCTTTCTGAAGGTTGACTATTCTTGCTTGTTTGGCCTCATCAAACGCTTTCTTTTTCCCAAGGGTATTATTTAGCAGCGTTAAAAGGCTGTCATTGCCCTGGCCCATTACGTATGAACCGGTTAATAATAAAAACAGGATAACAGGTACACTTCGCTTCATATCGATAAGGCAGCAGTTAATAGTCGAGGATATTTCAGGTTCTTATTGGTTAATAAGTATAAACCATGCAAATAGTTTATATCTTAAAATTATAAAAATAAGTCAACATAAAACCCTTTGATCTCCGGAGTTGGTACAACTCGTTTCCAAAGATCAAAGGGTTTCTATTACTGAAATTCCGCAGCTGCCTTAGGCTATCAGGCGTTGGCCAGTGCCCTATCCAAATGCACGTAACCGCCATCTACATAAATAAGCTGCCCGGTGGTATGGCTGGAGCGTGGAGATAATAAAAACGCCGTGGTACTCGCAATCTCTTCGGCGGTGGTCATGCGGTTACCCAATGGTATCTTGGCTTCAATTTCGCGCAATTTACCATCCGGATCAGGTAGTGTTTTTATCCAGTTGGCGTAAAGAGGTGTCCAGCATTCGGCTACTACAATAGCGTTAACCCTAATGCCGTATTTTAATAATTCAACGGCCCACTCACGGGTTAACGCATTGCGGCCACCGTTTGATGCCGCATAGCCAGAGGTATGGCCCTGACCAGTATCTGCCGTTTTGGAGGTGATATTTAATATAGCTCCCTTTGATTTTTTTAGTTCGGGTAAGGCATGATGGGCCATCAGGTAATAATGCACCACGTTTTTATGCAAAGATGCCATAAAGCCTTCATAATCGCCGCTCTCCAATCCTACGCCATCATTCACACCTGCATTATTCACCAGGCCATCAATACGGCCAAACTGGGCAACCACTGCCTTAATAGCTTTTTCACTTGCAGCCGGGTCTGTTAGTTCGGCTACTACCTGGAATGCTTTGCCGCCAGCCGCCTCTACTGCCTGTACCGCTTTCAGGTTATCTGCCTCTACCCTGCCTACTATGACCGGTATAGCGCCTTCGCTGGCCAATACTTTTACAATCCCTTCGCCAATGCCTTTTGCACCACCGGTTACTATAATTACCTTATCTGTGAGCTCTAAATTCATCTTTATATATTATAATTATTCGATATCGATCAATGAGAAACGGACAGTTTCACCTCTTTTACTTTCAGATTTTTTACCGCAAAATAAAACACAAACAAAAAGCAGGCCGCCGGTACCAGGTAAGCGATTTGTATGTTAGTCAAGTCGGACAAACGCCCCATGATGGGTGGAAAAACCGCTCCACCTACAATAGCCATGATTACCAATGAGGAGCCTTCCTTTGTCTTGGCACCCAACCCCCGGATACTTAAGGAGAAAATGGTAGGAAACATGATCGACATAAAAAACTCAACACCAATCAGTGCAAATACCGGGAATTTACCATGCAGAAAAACAGAACCCGCAATCAGTATTACATTGGTAATACCAAAAATGGCCAGTAGTTTTACCGGATTAATAAATGTCATTAAAAATGTTCCAATGGCCCTTCCCGCTAAAAACGCGAACATCCCTGCTGTTAAATAATAGGCCGCAGATTTTTCGTCCATCCCGGCTACGCGCTCAGAAAAACGGATGAAGAAACTACCCACGCAGGCTTGTGCGCCTACATAAAAGAACTGTGCAATTACCCCAAACCGCAAATTCTTTTCTTTAAACAGGGAACTCATCCTTTGAAAAAGCGACAGGCTTTCATGATGCTCCATACCTTCACCTTCTTCAACTATCTGGGGTAAATGTGTACGGTATAAAAGTAAAGCTACAATGAGTACACCCACACCTATGATGATAAAAGGTGTTTGTACCGATGATGCCTCTTTGTTCAGATAATCATTTAACTGCGCTGGTGACATCGCTTTTTCCTGCGCTGCTGTTAAAGTTTTGCCCGATAGAATAACCAAGCCACCAACCAACGGAGCCAGAACCGCTGCCAAACCATTAAATGATTGTGCAAAATTGATGCGTTGTGTAGCACCTTCGGGATCACCCAATGCGGTGATATAGGGGTTTGCGGCCGTCTCTAAAAAGGCAGCTCCTGAAAATATGATGAATAACGCCCCCAGGAAAAACGCATAGTTACGAACTATAGAAGCCGGGTAAAATAAAAATGCCCCCGCCGAAAACAAGATCAATCCTAATAATATACCGCCTTTATAGCCATAGCGTTTCATAAACTGCGCGGCTGGTATAGGTAACAGGAAATAAGCGATGTAGGAAGCCGAATCAACCAACGAGGATTGGAGGTCGCTCAACTGGCAGGCCTTCTTTAAATGCGGAATAAGGATAGGGTTTAGATTTAGCGCAAAGCCCCATATAAAAAACAGGGAGGTGATTAGGGCTACGGCAAACAGATTGTTGTTCTTGGTCATCGGGTGGTTGTAATGGGTTTAATAATTAGGTTTTGAGTGTTTATTTAAATGCTGTGTTTTTATCACGAAGCGAATAGCCAAGTGTTTTCAATGCTATCTTATCCAGTGCGTTGATATCGCCCATAAAATGAAATACACTATGCTTGTGCGATAGCTTTTCGCCTGGTTTTAAAAATGCTGCCGGCGATACACTTTCCAGTTCATAAAATGGCCCCATCTGGCTGCCATTGGCCAACGGTCCGTCGTTATAGGCGTTAACCGCATCACCTGTAAAGGGTGCAGTATCCGGTTTCCATTCCTGGTTTAAATAATCGCCTTTATCATCCAGGTCAAAAAGTACTATTGTTAAAACATGATTAGCTTCATCGTAACTGCCTAACCTGTTTTTGGCCCTGTTTGGCGGGATACCCAGTTTACCACGCGATTTGCCATCGGCCTTAAATAACAAGGTTCCGTTGTTGTATGCTATCCTGTCTTTGGGTATCTCACCAAAATAATTGGTAGTGGCAACCTTACCTATAGCATCCTGTTTATAAGGCACAATAATTACCGTTTTGGGCGAAGGGGTAAACATATCCAAACTCCATAAACAAGGCGCTCCCGCTATTTTATCCCAGGTGTTAGTGCCGCTGTTGATAAGGGTGTTTGTCGTAGTAAAACCTACAGATTTCACGGAGCTATCCAAATCATCAATTTCTAATAGTTGTTTGATAGCCGCGGGCTCTAATATTTCAACATCGCGTTGTAGTTTGATGGATAATGTTGTCCCCGCATAATTTTGTATGCTGGTATTTTTTGTCAGGCTAGCCTTTTTACCGCTTGATGAAACCAGGTCCCAGCTTTCGTTATTAATAGCCGGTGGGGTATGCCAGTTATCGAACTCCATTTTGGTTCCCGGTTTAAAAAACAGGGAGAACCGGCCACCTTCGGGGCCAAGCCATAGGCGGTCTTCACCACCATAGGCATTCATGTGGGCATCTGGTTGTTTGGCATCAAAAGTTTCATATTTTATCCAGCCAAAACTTTTGCCATTTAAACCATTCGCAGTGGAGGTAAATATTTTAGCCTGGTATTTTGGTGAAATGATAACCTGTCCTTTTCCATCATCGCTCTTTAAAACAACAACGCTATCCTTAGCTTTCAAAAACTGCAGGTCGTAACCAAAAGTGCCTTTTTGTGGTGAAGCAACTTTGGTATCGCAGGCATATAAACCGGAAAGCAGGAAAGCGGCAAGCAAAATCTTTGTCCTTTTCATACCTTATTATTTATGTTTTGGATTTAATGCCATGGTATTCACCAGCGTACCAATGCCGTCAATGGTGATTTCAACCACGTCACCCGGCTGCAGGGTAAAAGTGGGTGGAGGCACCAGGCAGGTACCTGTCATTAAAAATGCGCCCACGGGAAAATCACACTCGCTATATAGGTAACCCACTAATTCGGTTAATGAACGTTTCATTCGCGATATAGTGGTGGCATCCTGATAGGCTATTTCTCCATTACGTTTAATAAGCATTTTAATACTTGATTCCGCAGCTATCGGTTCTGCTGCAACCAGCAAACAAGGGCCAAGCGCGGCGCTCTTTTCATATATTTTTGCCTGCGGCAAATACAGAGCGTTTTCACCCTCAATACTGCGCGAGCTCATATCGTTACCAATGGTATAACCCTGTATGTTTCCTTTGGAATTGATAAATAAGGTAAGCTCCGGTTCGGGAACGTTCCACTCTGAGTCTTTACGGATATAAACCTCGGCACCGGTTCCGGAAACCCGTTGTGCTATCGCTTTAAAAAACAGCTCGGGGCGTGGCGCATCATATACTTTATCATACAAACTAGCCCCGCCAGAGCTTTCAGATTCCTCCATCCGCGCATCCCTGCTTTTTAAATAGGTAACACCGGCCGCCCAAACTTCCTGACTGCCAATAGGTGGTAATATTTTGCCATTTAAGTACTCGTCCTTTACTTCGGCACTGATAGGAGTGGTATCAGCAGATATCAGTTTAAGATATCCCGCCAGATCATCGCGATTAATGAGGCTGTCCCACTCATCATCAATAATATAAGCAGAATTGTTATGTTCCAGTAAGATGCCTTTAGCTATTTTATATAATTTCATGAGGTAGATATATACAATAACACTAATTAACTTCTAATTCATCGCGCGACGGAAACTTAGGGAAAGGGCCATGTGGCCCACTTTGATACCAGAAAACGGTAGAGGCGATATCATCCTGCAAAGGCATATATCGGCCACCCTGCCGCCAGCCCAGGGCCTGTATGGTAACTTTTAAACTTTTCTCAAATCTTATCGGATCAGCAATGTGCCAGCGATACAGACCAAAACGTTGAGCTATATTATAGTGGCCGTCGCCGCGGATCACCTGGTGCAGGCCGCTGTAAGGGCTACAAAATTCGGTGTATTCGGTTTTCTCTTCTTCTTTGCCGTTGGCATCTTTATGGTGCGTATCAAAATCATATGATCCGCAGAAATAATCTTCGGTACCGGTGCCGTTTATGGTCGGGAACTTGGTATCGCCATCCATAAAAAACTTGATCTCGCCTTCGCCCCACCATCCATTTTTGTTGGAGCCATAAGCCAGATAAGTGCCTACATATTGGCCTTTGCCTTGAATACTATCTACCAAAACATAATCCTTTTTATAGGGCAATGGGTTTACCCTGCGAAACTGCGCATGAAAATAAGCGGCATCTTCAGGGACTTGTGTCAACGTATAATCTACCTGGTAATAAAGCACCATATCGCGGTCGTCGATATTTTCCATGGTGATGCGGCATTTTTTGCGGAAAGGCATAGGCCAGTAGCAGTTAAAAGCGCTACCTGGGTTAACTGCCACTGCCAAGGATTGCAGCGGTGCATATTTACCCCAACCCATGCAGAAGAAATCGCCAACGGGTACTTCTACAGATGGGGTGGTTTCACCGTCCCAATAAAAGCGGAGTATAGAATAGCGCCAGTTGCCGGTAGGTGTCATCCAGATATGCTGAATTGCTCCCGGGCCGTCGATATCGGCAATGGTATAGGTAGTTCCTTTTTTGATAATTACGCTCGGGCTCACTTTCCAGGTTTGGCCCAACTCGCGGGAAGCATTGGCGCCGGTGCCGGTGGTGGCCATTCCGCCTTTACCTTTTTCGCCGTTAAAATTCTCCGGACTGATCGATCGCGTTTTGGCGTCAGACAAACGATAAATGTTTCCGAGGTTTACATCAAGGCCGTTAAATTTCCCCTGACCAAATGCAGATGATGTAACAAGAACAAACATCCAGACTACTAAAGCATAATTCTTCATCATAAGGCTATTTATTAACAATTGCTGCATGCACTAATTGGAAATGCATATCGGTTTACATTGTTTGCAAATTACCCAGGGGCATACTACCTCAAGGTATTCACAATCATATCAATAATTTTTAATTTATAAATGCGGCTTATCAGCATAACATACCTTTATTTTGGCATGGGATTGGGCTAAATCATTGATTAATGAAAGCTAATTTACATTTTATAAAAAATAAATCCATTTTTGCGTATGCCATTTCAGCTTATACTGGATAATCTTGCCAAGCACATTCATCTAACACCCGATGAACAGGAAATTTTTATCGCCTATTTGCAAACCAAAAAAATAAAACGGAAACAGTTTTTACTTACCGATGGAGATATATGCAGGTATTCAACCTTTGTTACTTCGGGCTGTTTGCGGGGTTATACAGTTGATAAAGGAGGCATTGAACACGTACTAAGTTTTGCCCCGCCCGATTGGTGGATTGCTGATATGTATAGTCTGCTATCCCAAAAGCCCGGTATTTTGAATATTGAAGCATTGGAAGATACCGAAGTATTGTTATTATCAAAAACCAACCAGGAAAAACTATACCAGGAGATACCCAAATTTGAGCACTTTTTCAGGATACTGGTCGAAAACTCTCTGGTGGCCAGTCAGCAAAGGTTGATTGATGGATTGAGCCTAACCGCCGAAGATCGTTACAACAATTTCTGCAAGCGTTATCCAACATTGATAGATCATTTGCCGCAAAAACAAATAGCATCGTACATTGGTGTTACCCCCGAGTTTTTTAGCCGGATGCGAAGTGAAATGATAAAGAGACACTAACACCACAAATAAGAACGAATTCCACGGTTCTTATAACTAGCGCTTATTCATTAGTGTAATCCAAAATAATTCGAGGAATTGATGCCTGATTTTTCTTAATGTACATTAAGTGCGCATCATTATTGTTGCCTTAAATTTGTTATACAAACAAAAAGGTAAACATCATGGCACAAACCATTTTACATAAAGCAGAAACCCGCGGCCACGCTAACCATGGTTGGTTAAGCAGTTACCAATCATTTAGTTTTGCCAACTATTACAACCCCGACCGGATGCAATTTGGCGCATTACGTGTATTGAATGATGATACGGTGGATGCCGGTATGGGCTTTGGCAAACATCCGCATGATAATATGGAGATTATTTCCATACCCTTAGAAGGAGATTTGGAACATAAGGATAGTATGAATAATGTAGCGGTGATTAAAAATGGCGATATACAGGCCATGAGTGCCGGTACAGGTATTTATCATAGCGAATACAATAATGACAAGGCCAGCCAGGCAAAGTTTTTACAGATCTGGATATATCCTAACAAAAGAAATGTGGAGCCCCGGTATGATCAGCTTACCCTAAACCTGACCGACAGGCACAACAAACTACAACAGGTATTATCTCCTGATCCGAATGATGCCGGTGTATGGATACATCAAGATGCCTGGTTTCATTTGGGCAAGTTTGATAAAGGTATCGATACAGAATATACTATCAAAAAACAAGGCAACGGCGTTTATGCCTTTGTATTGAGCGGCCAGGTGGAAATAAACGGACAGGTATTGAATACCCGCGATGCCTTAGGTATTTGGGATACCGATCAGTTTAAAATAACCGCGCTTACAGATGCTGAATTTTTATTGATAGATGTTCCTATGGTATTTTAAGTTTTTGAATGATGATTGATAGAGCTTTGTTCGCCCCTTCCTTTTTGTTTTTGCAAAAGGAGGGGTGCCGGACAAGCTACTAACGAATCATTTCACTGCTGATAAGAATTAAAACAATGAGCCAAACACAAATATTAGTGATCGGGAGACATCCGGAAATTTTGCAAACGGTAATACGCCTGGTAAATAACAATCCGGAATGGAATGCGACAGGTTGCATAACTGACCAGGAGGCTATGAGTGTTTTTAAAACCCAGGAATTTGCCCTCGTATTACTTGGTGGTGGTATCGAAGAGCAATCAGAACAGGACCTATGTGCTTTCTTTAGGGCCAATAAGCCAGCGATTAAAATAGCACAACATTATGGTGGCGGTAGCGGGTTGTTGAGTGCTGAGATTTATGAGGCATTGAGAACTAATTAATTTTAATACCTTTTTTCTGAGTGATCATTAGGGTGTCCATGATCATAGTTTATAGCTACAGCCTGCTGTACCCTTACAGCTTTTCTATTTTGTGAACCGGGGATATATTTATATAACTTCAGTACTCTTATTGATTCATTACTGAGATCATCCGAAGGCGATTTCCATACTTTAAAAGTGCTTAACGAACCGCCCTTCTCCACTACAAAAGTTACTACAACCTTTCCATCAATTTTTTGATCCATAGCGCTCTGTGGATAATGGACATTCTTGCTGAGATAATCATTAAACTCCTTAATACCACCAGGCTGTGCCGGAGGGGTGTCGACGGCCGCATACACAGCATTCTCGCTGTCGACAGCGGATAGAGCAGCAGGTTTTGGTTTGGTTAAGGTTATTGTTTTATTAGCTGCATTAACATCAACTATAAAAATTGCCCCAATATTCACTTCAACTTTATTTCCCCGGTAAGTTCCCGGAGTCCATTTTGGAGAAGAATTAAAAACCCGCAAAATTTCTTTATCTACCGCAGGAGATAAATTATTTAGCAGCCGTGCGTTCACTACCTTGCCTCCAACATCAACACTGTATGCAATAGCAATCCTCCCGTTTATGTTTTGCTCCTGCCCTGTTGGATAAGTGACATGCTGTTTAACATACTCGTCAAAATCACCATCGGGAAATTTGGGGAAAACATCAAAACGCACCCAGGGTATTTTATTAAATTTATTAGTAACGGAGTCTGTTGTTTGAGCTTTTAAGGATAAGCTACAGCATGCGATGAGCAGGATAAGTAAAGGCTTTTTCATTGAGATAAATATACGACAGATATTTACTCAGAAAAGCTACAAACGCAAAAAAGCCTCAGTTGAATAACTGAGGCTTTAGAATAAACACCAATGAAGGTGATAAGATTTGGCACCGACCTACTCTCCCACGTTTTACCGCAGTACCATCGGCTCTGGCGGGCTTGACTTCTCTGTTCGGAATGGGAAGAGGTAGACACCGCCGATATAGGCACCTGA